>CAYZKX010000384.1:0-1503 GCA_964479055.1 uncultured Flavobacteriaceae bacterium | reverse complement strand
TTGAAATTTTATCTAAAAAAGAATCTTGGGGTGTAATAGCTGCTAGATTCTTTATAGAACCAATTTGGTGGTTATTCGTTTTTTGGATGCCGATATACCTATTTGATGAGTTTGGATTTGACGTCAAAGAAATTGGGTTATACGCATGGTTCCCGTATGTAGGTGCGATGTTCGGTAGTTTAGCTGGCGGATGGTACGTTAAACATTTGATGAGTAAAATCAATTTGGATCAATCAAGAAAGAGAGTCATTATGATCGGTGCCGTTATTATAGTATTAGGTATACTTGGTGCCATTTCATTTGCCGATACGCCAATTAAATTTGTCTCTTTTGTTTTTATCGTATTGTTTGGGTTTCAATTTTCTATTAGTAATATCCAAACTATACCAAGCGATTTACTTAATGGAAAATCAGTGGGGACGTTGGCTGGTCTCGGTGGGAGTATAGGTGCAGTGTCAGTAATTATTATGAACTGGCTTATTCCTAAGATAACCACTGAATCGTATACGCCAGCATTTATAATATTAGCGGTTTTAGCCCCTCTTGCAGTACTCTCAATAGTGGTTCTGATTAAGGAGATAAAACCAATTGAAAACGAAATAAAATAAAATAAATACTAAATTCTACATTTAAAAATATGAGTAATCAAGGAAAAATAGCAATAGTCACTGGAGCAACAGGAGGAATTGGATTCGCTGTTGCAAAGCGATTAGGCGAAGATGGTTATACGGTAATAATTAACGGAATAGATGATGAAGCAGGAGCAGAGAAACTTCAAGAATTAAAAGACGCTGGTATCCCGGCTGAATATTACAGTTTTGATGTTACAAAGGAAGATGAGGTTGCCAAGAACATCAAAGCTATAGGCGACAAATATGGCAAAATTGATGTTCTTGTAAATAACGCAGGTGGACTTGGTGGTCGTTCTCGTTTTGAAGAGATGACCACGGAATTTTACAGGTTTGTAATGGCCTTAAATTTAGACTCTGTGTTTTTTGCATCAAGAGCTGCTATCCCATATTTAAAGAAAGGAGAGCATCCTTCAATTATTAATTATACGTCTAATGCTGGTTGGACAGCAGGTGGACCTGGTGCTGGTGTTTATGGTACTTCTAAAGCAGGAGTTCATGCTATTACAAGAGCTTTGGCGAAGGATTTAGCAGAATATGGAATTCGCGCTAATGCGGTGTCACCAGGAACCATTGATACACCTTTTCATGCTCAAATAAAAGCAACTAAGCCAGAAGTATTTGCTTCATGGGCAAATAACATTATGTTAGGTCGCTTAGGGCAACCAGATGACGTGGCTGGTGTTATATCATTCTTAGCGAGTAAAGATGCCTCTTTTATTACAGCAGAGACTATTCAAATTGGTGGTGGACAGGCATTAGGTATTTAATAAAAATTAGCTAAAAACTATTCAAATTCAGAATATGAAAAAAGTAGTCACATTTGGTGAAATAATGCTGAGATTAGCTCCATCAGGATTTTTAAGATTCTCTC
>CAYZKX010000383.1:0-1504 GCA_964479055.1 uncultured Flavobacteriaceae bacterium | reverse complement strand
GTTTGAAAAAGTTCAATTCGACTTCCAGGCGCTCAATGGTCGCAGCTTGTTCTTCTAGCTGTTTGCGAAGGTCGTCCGGGCTATCTTGAACTTTCATCAGTTTAGGTTGTAGCTGAAAGATACTGGATTATTACATGAAACTGTAATAGGTTGATAGTAAACAGTTTGTGTATAGGTGGTGAGGTATGGTTCCAGGAGTTTAAAAAGCTGTTAATCGATCGCGTAAACTTGTTAAAACCTGTTAAATACTTGATATTCTGATAAATATCTCTATGTTATAGACATGACGTATTCATTTCTTCAACAGATGTCAGTTTTCTAGGTCGAGTAATCGATCACTTTACACCTTAGGGACAATTTCCCTTTCACTTCAGATTTACTGTTAAACATTTGGCCGACCATTTACGGAATCGAGCCATACAATTATGAATTCTAAAAAAGAAAACATGACACTTTCGCAAGCGAAAATTAGAAATAATAAAAATTTAAAAACCCTTGGCTTTTCCCATTTGGATACGGCGGAAATCGTACTAAAATTGAATATACTAATGGCCGATTATCAGGTCTTCTACAATAAACTTCGCAATTTTCATTGGAACATTGAAGGTCCAGAATTTTTCGAATTACATGAAGAGTTTGAAAAGGATTACAATACTGTAAAAAGAAATATTGATACCGTTGCTGAACGAATTCGGGTATTTGGTATTAAGCCAAACTTTACCTTGGAAAAATCCCTTGAATTGTCAAAGATTAAGGAGTTAGAAAAGAATCGTTCGGCAATTGAAATGGTTCGGGAAGTTCTCAAGGATTTTGAGATCATTCATGATGATATTCTTTCAGCTCTTGGAGCTTCTCTTGAAACAGGAGATGTTGCAACCGAACAAATGCTGACTGATTTTATTCGGGAATTGGAAAAACGGAATTGGATGTATAGTTCCTATCTGAAATAGAACAATCCACTTCAAAACAGTTATTAATCCAAAATATAAAAATGAATAAGATTTTAAGCATATTAAGTATAGCCCTATTAATCCCTATGACTTCATCCGCACAGTCTGAAATCAACGGAAAGTTGAATTCCACTGTGGAGAAAACGTTTACTGTGAAAGCCGATGGAACCGACACACAGTATAAATTAAAGATTCTAGAAGCTCGCAAATATCCTATGGTTTGGGAAAAAGAAGACAAAGGTGATGTAGATCAAGATAGAAAGACTACAGCCGCAAAGGTTACAAAGTTGATTGCTGTTGATACTGATAGCGACAACGAATACGAACAATACTTTGTATTGAGATATCGCAAGTCACTGACAGATACCTTTGAAGTCGTGCCGACGCAAAGTGGTTTTGCAGTTATGGTAGATGGATCAATTAAGAAGCACTTCGATCGGGAAGGAATCTATTTTATAAATAACGATGATCAAGATTTCTTTTCCGTTACTGATTTTAGGGTTATGGGGTAAATAATCATTCCATGTTTTGATTTGATGATAAGCAGGGCCTCG
>CAYZKX010000382.1:0-1513 GCA_964479055.1 uncultured Flavobacteriaceae bacterium | reverse complement strand
TCTCAATATTTTTATCGTAATAAAATGGAGGTTTCGTTTTCCGATTCACGATGGTTAACTCAAGAAGAGATCAATAATAAGGACGAGATCTCCAATAAAAACGCCTTAGGATTTCACATTCCTGGGATGTGGGACAAGATCCTAGATATTGAGAAATGTTGGTTACAAGCCGATCCCTCAAATAATATACGAAATGCCATAAAAGATTTTGCAACTGAACACGACTTCCCTTTTTTCAATACACGTAATCAAAGTGGTTTGTTGAGAACGCTTATGATTAGAACCACTTCTACTGGAGAGATAATGGTTGTTATTCAATTTTATAATGACGACAAGTCCAAAATAGAAATGTTATTGGATTTTATTATTTCAAAATTTCCAAAGATCACATCGCTTCAATATGTTATCAATAAAAAAGGAAATGACACCATCTATGATCAAGATGTGATCTGCTACCATGGTAGTGATTATATCACTGAAATTATGGAAGATTTGGAATTCAGGATCAACGCTAAGTCGTTTTATCAGACCAATTCGCAACAAGCTTATGAATTGTACAAAATAACTCGCGAATTTGCTAATCTAAAAGGTGATGAACTAGTATATGACTTGTATACGGGAACAGGCACCATAGCACAATTTATTTCAAAGAAAGCTAAAATGGTCATAGGTGTGGAAAGTGTTCCTGAAGCCATTGAAGCGGCCAAGATCAATGCACAATTAAATGATATCGACAATGTAGACTTTTTTGTGGGTGATATGAAGTTGATCTTTACCACCGAGTTTATTAATACACATGGCAAACCCGATGTAATCATTACCGATCCACCTCGAGATGGCATGCACAAGGATGTTGTGGCTCAAATAGTAAATATCTTACCTGATAAGGTGGTTTATGTAAGTTGTAATAGCGCAACACAAGCACGAGATATTGCCTTGATGAAAGATCAATACAACGTTTCAAAGGTGCAACCAGTAGATATGTTTCCACAAACGCATCATGTTGAAAATGTAATTCTGCTTGAAAGAATAAAATAGAATTATAGTAAGAATTTTTCGTTAGTAGTTTACTAGACGTTTAATATTCTTTATGCATCTTTGTGAAATGGAAATGAAAACCTTCCTAAAATATCTATGCGCACTACTTGTTTTACTTGCTGGATGCGAACGCGATGATATTTGTGCCGAAGAAACACCTACCACGCCGCAGCTCATACTGCGATTTTATAGCCTGGCTGAGCCTGATACCATTGACCCAGTTCCAGATTTATTTGCTTACGGTTTAGATGATGACGACAACCCAGTTGAATTTTTAGGTGTGATCACTTCAACAAAAGATTCCATTGCAATTCCTTTACGAACAAATGTTGATCAAACGCGATTCGTATTACATCAAAATTTCGATATTGATGATAACGGTACGCCTAGTGATCCTACAGATGATATTGTTCTTGGTAATCCAGATATTGTGACGGTTAATTATTTGCACGAAGACATTTATGTGTCAAGAGCC
>CAYZKX010000381.1:0-1528 GCA_964479055.1 uncultured Flavobacteriaceae bacterium | reverse complement strand
ACATGGTACAGGCATTATATGTTGTATAATCCACCTGGTGACCCGGCAAAAACAGTACATATGAACGACGGAACATGTTGGCAATTACCAGAAGATACCGTTATGGCATATGCATTATTAGGCCCTGACACAGCCGGAGGTTTGAGTGCTTCTCATACGACAAGATGTGTAGATAGCATCATCAATATTACACTAAATGATCTTTCAGTCTGCGACAACGATACAGTCATTCGATATGAAGTAAGCTTTAATGGAGGCGCCTTTACAGAGTTAACCACACAATCTGGAGGAAATGCTTTTATGCTGAACACATCTTTTTCAGCCATAGGCACTTATAGAATAAGGGCTATTGTCATGAATGAATACAATTACCTTCCACAAATGCTCTGTGACTTAAATGACACCAATAATACTTCAGAATATGTGTCCATAGAAATTGAAGATTGTGGATGCACTACTCCTTCAAAACCAAATATTGTAGTAACTGAAAGTTTAACTCAATGCAATAACCCAATAGATCTTACCGCTTCAACCTCTGAAACAACTAGCTTCTTTTATAGGTGGTACGAAAATGGCATTCAATTTTCAGAAGGTGTAAATGATACGATTGTTTCGGTTACTAATTCAGGCAACTATCATTTCAAAATTTACAATCTGCTAGATTCAAGTAATTGTCAAAATGTAAGCGATACGATTCAATTTATTAATAATTCGGTAATAACACCAACGACAAATATTGAGGCAACCAACGATACTATTTGCATAGATTCCGTTTTCGATATATCAATTATTGATACAGCAAACTTAGGAAGTAACCCCTCTTTTATGTGGAGCTTTGATGGTGTTAATATAACCCAGACCTCTTGGAGCACAGATACTATTACAAAATCCAAACTCATTAGACTCGATATTACTTCAACTGAATCATGTCAGTCACAGGATACTTTAATTAGAAACTTTTATCTAAATGTCCAGCGGTGTGATTGTGAAATTCCAAATAAACCTTCAGTCGGATATTTAGATTCGTTAGTGCAATGTGACAATGGCATTGAATTAAATGCTAACCTAGTTGAAAATGTTGAATACTATTATAAATGGTATAATGGAGCTGTCAATGAATCAGAAGGATTAAATGATAGTGTGGTTAATGTATCGAATTCAGGTGAATACTATTTTAAGATTTATGACTTATTTGACTCAACAAAATGTCAAAATACAAGTGACACAATTCAATTCATCAATCATGTAAGGCAAACTCCTGATGCAGAAATTAGTGCTAATAAAGACACCATATGCCTATCTGAAAACTTTATTTCAAATATCACTGATTCTTTAAATCTAGGAACAAATCCACATATAAGCTGGGGAATCTCCGGAGAAATAATTAATACTAACCAATTAAATACGGATACCTTAACTAAAAATCATTTAATTGAATTATTTATATCAGCTGATCAACAGTGTTTGACACAAGATACTTTGTACCGATCATTTGAATTAAAAACACGTCAAGTTGTATTACCTTCTT
>CAYZKX010000380.1:0-1602 GCA_964479055.1 uncultured Flavobacteriaceae bacterium | reverse complement strand
AAATATAACAATGCTAATCGAACTTAAAGGCATTAATATAGCAGCCACCACAGGTGTTAATTGACCCGTCACCGCGAAATACAATCCAATAACATTGTATAGAAATGAAAGTACAAAACTCCACTTAATAATTGAAATCGCTGATTTGGATGCTTTAATGTACTGCTGTAGTTGACTGAGTTTCGAGGCATCTAAAATGGCATCACATGCAGGAGAGAATACATTCACATTTTCTGAAATTGCAATTCCCACATCACTTTGCGCCAACGCGCCCGCATCATTTAATCCATCACCTACCATGAGCACTGAGGCGCCTTCCTTTTGATGAAACTTAATGTATTCTAATTTGTCTTCCGGTTTTTGATTAAAGATCAATTTGGTTTTTGAAGGCAGTAGTTTTTTTAGATTTTCCCTTTCTCCTTCATTATCACCTGATAAAATGGCAAGGTCATAATCCTTTTTTAAACTATTAAACAGTTTAGATATTCCTTGGCGATAACTATTGTAAAATGTATACTTACCTTTATATTCATTATTGCTGCTAACGTGAACGCTTGTATTTAATACTGAAACTTCCTGAGATCCAACAAAGCTAGCAGAGCCCACTTTAATTTTTTGATCTTTATGTGAAGCTTCAATACCTTGACCTATATGTTCTTGAAAATGATCTAAGCTTACAATATCATTTACCTCCAATAAATCATATAACGCCCTGCTCAAAGGATGATTTGAACCTCTAAGCGTGTTTTTTAAGAGTAGTTGCTCTGATGAAGAAAGGGATGCCCCTTGATATGTCGCCGTACTCTTTTTATTGGATGTAATAGTACCCGTCTTGTCAAAAATAATGGTGTTAACACTAGCAAGATGTTCTATAACTGATGCATTCTTTAGATAGAATTTCAGCTTCCCGAAAATTCGTAATACATTGCCCAAGGTAAATGGTGCCGAAAGCGCAATCGCACATGGGCAAGCAATGATCAAAACAGCGGTAAACACATTCATAGCTTTTGATGAATCAATTAATAGCCATGTGAGCGTAGCTACAAAAGCAATACTCAAAACAACAAATGTGAAATGTTTACTTATGGCATTGGTAAGCGTTGTAAATCCTTCTGTTTTATTTTTACTGAAGACGTCGTTGCTCCAAAGTTGCGTAAGATAACTCTGTTCTACAGATTTGGTAGCTTCTATTTCTATGTTCCCAGATGTTTGTTTACCTCCAGCATATAAAGTGTCCCCAGACTTTTTACTAAAAGTTTTAGATTCTCCTGAAACAAAGCTATAGTCAATATGCGCTTTCCCTTTTATCAAAACACCATCAACAGGAATAAGCTCTTCATTTCTAATAAGTAATCGATCCCCTTTTTTGATATCGTATACCTGAATCGGTATTTCCTTACCGTTTGACATCTTTGTCACTGCAATAGGAAAATATGATTTATAGTCACGCTCAAATGATAAAAAGGAATAGGTCTTTTGTTGAAAGAATTTACCCAGTAATAGAAAGAATACTAATCCTGTCAAACTATCAAAGAATCCCGACCCTAAATCAAAGCTAATTTCAATTGTGCTTCTTATAAATAAAACGGCAATCCCCAGAGA
>CAYZKX010000379.1:0-1603 GCA_964479055.1 uncultured Flavobacteriaceae bacterium | reverse complement strand
TGCTAAGAGCATTTTCTGCTCCCGTCTGCCCTACTTGCCATATACTAAACGTTAGGTGTCATTAAAAAAGTAATCATGGTTAACATTAATTCAAAAATCGATAAAAAAATGCCTTTATTTTTATTGGCTTTTTTCACTATACTGAGTCAATTGACATTTGCCCAACTAACTCCTCAATTCAATGCAGCTCCTAGTGCATTTAATATTAATAGCAGTAATCCCGTATATGCCACAAATATCTATTACGATGATGTTGATACAAGTAAACAAGCCTTTCATATTTTTCTACCTGACACCATGGATAATTACCCACTAGTAATTCACATACATGGAGGCGGATTCAGAGGAGGCTCAAGAGATGATATTTTTACTGATGCGAACTTACAACTCTTAGCGAAGTACTACCTTGAAAATAATATTGCTTTTGCAACAATAGGCTACAGGTTGTTACCACCAGAAGGGGCAACGTTTATTGATTCAATTGGTGTAATTAAGTGCCTAAATGACTCAAAAAGAGCCCTTCAATTCATTAGATATAACTCTAATCAACTTTATATAAATCCTGATAAAATTGGATTACAAGGTAGCTCCGCAGGCGGAGGAACTTGTCTTTGGTTGGCGAGTCGATCTGATATGGCAGATTTAAATTCCTCTGATCCTGTTTTAAATCAATCTACAAGAGTTTGTGCAGCGTACATGAGTGGTTGTCAAGCAACGTATGATCTATATAAATGGGAAACTGATATTTATCAAAATTTTGATGGTCTTGGAACCAATTATACTGTTGACAGTATGGTTCAATTATTAGGATTTGATCGATATTCGGATTTTTATGGAGGATTAGATTCTAATTATCACATTCTTTACGATCAGTCATTAATTGACTATAGATCTGATGTTGACATGTTAGGTCATCTTAGTTCAGATGATCCGGCTCTATATTTTTTTCATGGATCAACTGCAATTCATCCTAGTGACGATCTTCTTCACCACTCTTTACACGGTTTAACAGCGTATAACGCAGCTACAAACGCGTCTATCTCCGAAGTATTGGTAAAAAACACTAATCAAGGATTAGACAATACTAATGGGGAAGCAGGGCATCAATTTTTAGTTAGGATCTTATCTCAATGCTCATTGAATTTGTCAGCTGATTGGAAGGAAGAAAAAGCCACTTTTAGAGCTTATCCAAATCCCGTTAATAATTACATGATAATTGAAGGACTTGAAGGTGATGAAACATTCGAAATATTTAGTCTGTCTGGTCAATTAATTTCTTTTCATTTAGATATTGATTCAATTGATTTCAACTCCTTAAACCACGGCATATATTTTCTAAAAATTAACAGTCAAAATAACAATGTCTTTGTTCGTTTTATTAAGAGCTAAACAACACACCTAACAAAACCTAAATTGCATTAAAACGCAGTTTAGCCAGAACGGTAAGCAAATCTCCTAAAACTTCAACAAAAAGCTTACAATAAACGGTACTAACAAAGTAAGTATGGTACCATGAACTACAGAAACTAATGCGTATTCTTTTCCAACGTATTTGGTAATCACCCCTAAGGTGGTGTCCATAGAGGTTGCGCCCCCACTAGAT
>CAYZKX010000378.1:0-1606 GCA_964479055.1 uncultured Flavobacteriaceae bacterium | reverse complement strand
TCTAAGTCTCCAACATTCAACATGGGAAAGAAATCATCCCTGAAGACCTGCAAATTACTAAATATAAGCTGCTTCTTAAAATGTTCAAGCTATAATTTTGAAGAAAGCGATGAAACTTGCAGTTCTAGCCGCTTAATTTCGCGTAATAAAGCATTTTTGTCCATTTGCAACCAGGCGAACATTTTTAACATACTTACCGCCATAATACATACAACCCCTCCTGCCGTCCATTGAATGAGTTCATTGGTATTATCGGTCTCTAAAAAGTTAACCACACAAATTATGAACAAAACAAAAAATACTAAGGTCATAAAATTCATAACATACATGATCCAACTATTTTTACCTTTAAATAGACCACCAAGCATCTCAAATACATTTTGCTCATCTAACTCATCATAAAACTTAGCTTCCTCCTGAGTCAAAGTCTCCTTGATTAATTTATCAATGTCTTCCATATTAGTTTTCATAATTATATGATTTTAAAGTTTTTTTTAATTTTTCTCTTGCGTGAAACAATCGCGATTTAACAGTACCAACCGAAATTTGCATCAATTGGGCAATTTCCTTTAATGTGTATTCCTCATGATAGAATAGTTTTACCACACTATGTTGTTCATAAGGCAGGTTTTTTATAGCCTCACCAAGTTTTTGCTTGATGGTGTCATTTTCGGAAACATCCTCATTTTCGATCAATTGATTTTCTTGTTCAACCTTGTACTTTTCCTTTTTCGTAATCGAGCGAAGATCAGTTCTCAATACATCCATGGACTTATTTCGAACAATTCGTAAAGCCCAACTTTTAAAACTACCTGGCTTATTAAGGTCATCCATTTTTAGAATGATGGTTTGCCAACTGTCTTGAGCCACATCTTTTGCAACATCAGCATCTTTAACTATCCAAAATGAAGTATTACAAAACTGTTTATGCCAACGTTTAACCAACAAAGTCAAAGCGGTCCTATCTCCCGTTTGGTAGGCCATAACTAAGGCCTCATCCGTTTTGCTTTCTTGATTTGCCATTTAAGGTGTCCTTAATTAAAAGACGTTAATCGTATATTTAGGTTCAATGGTAAATTCCATTGGACTCCTTTTAAAGATATTTCAAATTTAACACAACAAAAGCGCATGATTCTTATTTTTGCCAAATGTCTCGGAAAAAAAGAAATCAATTATTTACCAATATTGAAGTGGTAGATGCAGGCGCCAAAGGGAAGTGTGTAGCCAAAGCACCTGATGGAAGGATTATTTTTCTTTCTAATGCTGTTCCAGGTGATATAGTAGATATTCAAACATTTAAAAAAAGAAAAGCATACTACGAGGGAAGAGCAACAAAATTTCATCACCTTTCAAATCAACGAACAACACCTAAATGTGCACATTTTGGCATATGTGGTGGTTGCAAATGGCAACACATGGATTATCAATCACAATTAAAGTACAAACATAAAGAAGTCGAGAACAACTTAAAACGAATTGGTCATTTAGACATTGGTGAAGTATCGGATATTTTAGGGTCAGGATCTCAATATTTTTATCGTAATAAAATGGAGTTTTCATTTTCCGATTCACGATGGTTAACTCAGGAAGAGATCAATAATAAGGC
>CAYZKX010000377.1:0-1626 GCA_964479055.1 uncultured Flavobacteriaceae bacterium | reverse complement strand
AATTGTGTATCAAAGTGATAACAATTAAAGCGCCATTTGGTTTCGCCTTCTTTGTATTTTACGGCATAGAATGGAATGATCCACTCCACTGTATAGTAATTATCGTGCTTCACTGTTTCACTGCGCCATTTAGTGTCCCAAGCCGTAGTAAATCCTCTAATATCTACACCTCCACCTGAAAGTAACATTTCGCGTTTTACACCTTCGGGATTAGTCCCAAATAAGAAGGCATTCGAGCCATCATTAAAAGTATCAAACATCAAAGTAATATTGTCACTGCCACCTGCTCTAAAATCTCGTCTAAGGGAAGGTACAACATAATCATTCCCGCCTGAATTAACCTTCATGCCTATATAAAGGTTATCATCATCAAAAAGCATCATGATCTCAGCTTGTGCTCGAGATGGTAATGAATCAGTTGGGAAATGTTGGAAGAAGTTTGTGGCAACATCGGTTTCGCTCCAAACAGCTTCATTTAACAAACCATCAAGTGTGATGGGTTCGTTTACATATTTTACCGTGAATGATTTAGTTTGAGCTATCGCAATACAATGTGCTAAAACTATAAGTGAAAAGAGTACTTTTTTCAATGTCATTTGGTTAGCGATCATCAAAAATAGTAGAATATTCTAAATGTGAGATATTATTACTCTTTTTTAGGATTTTTTTTAGAATTGACAGGTTCTCGTTTGGCTTTTTTCAAACTTTGCATGAGCATCCATTCAATCTGACCATTAGTACTTCTAAACTCATCGGCTGCCCATTTTTCGATGGCTTTGAGCATGTCTTCGTTTACGCGTAATGCAAAGGCCTTCTTTTTAGACATAGCTTATCGATTAAGTTTTTTCATTATTATGAGAATAACAATAGGTAGTACTATTGAAAATCCAATTACTATTGGGAGAAATAGTGACCCTAGCTCAAATTCAATTCCTTTGGCTTTATTTACTATATAAAATGCAATATAAGTCATTAAGATAACCGCAAAAAGGTTTACAATTCTAACCATACGCGTACTAAATCTATAGTTCTTCAGGGCATTTTCTTCAGTGATATTAACCATATAATTATGCAAATGAGGGTACTTACTCAAAAAAAACATACCTATATACATAATTGATGCAATACTAGGCACAATCCACAATGTTATTCTACTACCAAAACCATCGGCCTCTCCTTTGGCATTAAAATGCGTGGGTATGATTTCGGGTAAATTGGCATATTCGGTAATGATATAGATGATCATTAATAAAAGCAGGGTAATGGATAACATTTCTATTATGATATCTATTGGTTGATATGGGATTTTAATTCGAGGTCTTTGATTGCTCATTTAACGATTTTTATCACGTTCAAATACAATGAATCCTAACATATGCTGGTGTGGCGTAATTTGTGTAACATGCCATCCTTGTTTAGCATATGTATTTAGTAATTCTTCCAATTTTTCAGTAGGATTACGCCATCCTAATTTGGGTTTAATAACTTTATACTCCTTCATTTTTTGTTTTTATCTTTTTCTTTAAAAACCAAAAAGGCCATCAACACACCAATTAAACTACCAATTATTGACCCATAGACAGTACCCATGGCGATGTTACCAAAAACTACTCCTATAGTTACTCC
>CAYZKX010000376.1:0-1631 GCA_964479055.1 uncultured Flavobacteriaceae bacterium | reverse complement strand
ATTGGTTTTTAGCACGATCCCAAGGTGGAGTCGCAATACGAACATTAAGCATAATTTCTCTACCTTCCGCTGGGTAAGAAGCCATAGAATAAGCACGCTCAACGGTTTCTGTATTTTTCATTACTAATGGCCAAAGACCAAACTTATCCCATTCTGCCTGAAACTTGTCTGGTGTTTCATGCTCTTCAGGATGCGCAGTAATATCTATATCTTCATATTTAATTTCACATTGAGGGATTTCAATTTGAATATATCCACCAGCTTTGTAGTTCATGTCTTCAGGAATCTCAACAACAAACTCCTTAATAAATGATGCAACATTGTAATTACGTACAACCGTAGCTTCCCACTTCTTGATTCCAAATACTTCTTCAGGAATAGTAATTTCCATATCCTGCTTCACTTTTACTTGGCAAGCTAATCGTGCACCATGCTGTAGTTCTTTTCTAGAAAAATGAGGTGTTTCAGTAGGTAATGCTTCACCACCACCAGATAAAACATGACATTCACATTGAATGCAAGTTCCACCTCCACCACATGCAGACGGTAAGAATACTTTATTAGATCCTAATGTAGATAATAAAGTTCCTCCTGAGGCCACTTCAATTTCTTTTTCGCCATTAATAAGAATCTTCACAGGTCCTGAAGGCGATAATTTTTGTTTTACAAATAATAACAGTGCTACTAGCAATAATGTTACCAATAAAAAGGCTCCAACCGTTGCTAATATTGTTCCAAGTGTACTTGCGGCTAATATCATCATTGTATTCAATTACTTGTTTGTATTTTCAGCTAATTCTAAGTCAGCCTTAGCTTTAGCGTCGTCTTTTAAATCTTCTTTAATAACCTCAATAGTTGCAGCTTTATCTTCTTTCTCTGCACCATCATCACCACCAGTTAACATACCACCAAAACTCATAAAACCAATAGCCATTAATCCTGTGATAATAAACGTTATACCTAAACCTCTTAAAGCAGGAGGGACTGCACTATATCTAATTTTTTCACGTATTGCAGCAATTGCTAAAATGGCAAGGAACCATCCGATTCCTGATCCAATTCCATAATTTAATGCTAAGCCCAATGTTGCAATTTCTCTTGACTGCATAAATAATGAGCCGCCTAAAATCGCACAGTTTACAGCAATTAATGGTAAAAATATACCCAATGAATTGTACAGTGAAGGTGAGAATTTCTCAACAACAATCTCTACTAACTGAACCATTGTTGCAATAGTTGCAATGAACATAATAAATGACAAAAAGCTTAAATCGTAGCTTGCATATTCATCTCCTAACCAAGATAAGGCTCCTGGTTGCAATATATATTGATCTAATAACCAGTTAAGAGGTACCGTAATTGCTAATACGAATATTACGGCAGCACCTAAACCAACAGCTGTGGATACTTTTTTGGATACAGCAAGGTATGAACACATTCCTAAGAATGTTGCAAATACCATGTTATCTATAAATATCGATTTAAAAAATAATTCTAAGTGTTCCATATTTTTATAGTTTGAGATCTTGAAACAAGTTCAAGATGACAATTCATTGTTAATCTTCGATTAAGTCTTTATTACGTGTTCTTTGGATCCAAATGATTATACCCACAACAATTAATGCCATTGG
>CAYZKX010000375.1:0-1643 GCA_964479055.1 uncultured Flavobacteriaceae bacterium | reverse complement strand
ATGAAGTAGAAGGCCAACGACACAAAGATAATTTTTATCACACATTAGAAGTTGTCGATAATATTGCCAAAAATACAGATAATCTCTGGCTAAGATGGGCGGCACTTTTGCATGATATTGGTAAAGCACCGACTAAAAAATTCAATAAGAAAATTGGTTGGACTTTTCATGGTCATGAGTTTGAAGGATCCAAAATGGTATATCGTTTGTTCAAACGATTAAAAATGCCTTTGAATGATAAGATGAAATATGTGCAGAAACTAGTGTTAATGAGCTCCCGCCCTATAATCTTAGCGCAGGACATCGTTACAGATTCAGCAATAAGGCGCTTAGTTTTTGATGCGGGAGAATATGTAGATGATCTCATGACCCTATGCGAAGCAGATATCACAACCAAGAATCCCAAGAAATTCAAAAAGTATCATAATAACTTCAAAGTTGTAAGACAAAAAATTATTGAAGTTGAAGAGCGCGATCACGTGCGCAACTTTCAACCTCCGGTTTCGGGCGAAGAGATTATGCGCGTATTCAATCTTCAACCCTCTAAAGAAATTGGTCTTATTAAGGAAGCTATTAAAGAAGCGATTCTTGAAGGTGACATTCCCAACGAATATGAACCCGCTTTTGCAATTATGTTGCGTGAAGGCAAAAAGCTAGGACTAACTACTAATGAAGGATAACAAAAAAGTTGTTTACTGGCTATTTCTAGGATGTACACTCATCTTTGTAATGGTGGTGGTTGGTGGTATTACCAGGCTGACACATTCAGGATTATCTATTTCAAACTATAAATTAATATCGGGAACGCTTCCACCAATGAATGACGTGGAGTGGCACGAAGCATTCGAACTTTACAAACAATATCCCGAATACCAAAAACTTAATACTCATTTCACCTTAGAAGATTTTAAAGGCATCTATTTTTGGGAATGGCTACATCGTTTCATCGGGCGCATTATTGGTCTTGTTTTTATAATTCCATTTCTCTATTTCTTAAGTACCAAACAATTATCCAAGTCCACTATTCAAAAGTCAATAATCTTGCTATTTCTAGGAGGATTCCAAGGTTTTCTGGGATGGTATATGGTTAAAAGCGGATTGGTAGATCGTCCTGATGTTAGCCACTATAGATTAGCTGCGCATTTAATCACTGCATTCATAACATTTGCCTACACACTCTGGGTAGCCTTGGATATTATTTATCCTGACAGAAGTTATGTAAACAAATCTATTCGGAATTTAATTCGAGGTGGGTTAATTGTATTGATTATTCAAATAATTTATGGGGCATTTGTCGCGGGATTGGATGCAGGCTTTATGCATAACCACTGGCCCATGATGAGCGAAGGGAAATTTATGCATAATACCGTTTTGATAGAGCAAACCCCAATTATCAAAAACTTTATTGAAGGCAAAAGTGGTGTTCAATTTGTTCATCGTTGCTTAGCATATGTCGTCGTGTTTCTTGTGGGATTAATTTGGTTTAAAACCAAAAAAATAAAATTATCTGTACCTCAAAGAAATGGAGTTAATGCTCTAATTCTATTTGTAGGCATACAATTTATACTTGGCATTTTCACACTTCTTCTAGCGGTTCCGTTATGGTTAGGAGTTGCTCATCAGGTGGGAGCATTCTTTTTATT
>CAYZKX010000374.1:0-1650 GCA_964479055.1 uncultured Flavobacteriaceae bacterium | reverse complement strand
GGTCGGTAATCTATATACATCTTTTTCTTAATATTCTTTTGCTTATAGGATTTAGGTTTTTAGTGAAGTCGATTTACAGAAGTATAGTATCCGATTTTGAAATTAATGGTCGAGTATTAATCTATGGTGCTGGTGACTCTGGAATGATCACTTATGATGTTTTGGCAAATGACATTAAGAATAATCTTGAGGTCATTGGTTTTATCGATGACAATACCAAAAAACAAGGTAAAAAAATCAACTTACTCAATGTATATGCCCTTAATCAAATTAATGAGAAGTTTGTAAATCGTCTTCAATTAACCGAAGTAATTGTCTCTATTCAAAATATTGACCCAACAAGGTTACTTGAAATAACAACACACCTTTTTAAATTCGAATTAAAGGTGAAAATCGTGCCTCCTGTTCAAAATTGGATCGATGGTGATTTGAGTATAGGACAAATCAAAGATGTTAATATTGAAGACCTTTTGGGACGTGAACCAATTGTAATAACCAATCCTGTACTTGAAGAAGAATATGATGGCAATATCATATTGGTTACAGGTGCTGCTGGATCAATTGGTAGTGAACTTGTAAGAAAGTTATCAAAATATAATTTCAAAAAACTTGTGCTAGTTGATATTGCTGAATCCGCACTATATGACTTACAGCAAGAATTAAAGCAATTAGGAATACAAAGGGTAGAGTCGGTAATTGGTGATATTAGAGATATTGAGCGCATGAATAATATCTTTTCTCAATACAAACCTAAATTCGTTTTCCATGCTGCTGCATACAAACATGTCCCATTAATGGAAGAAAGTCCTTATGAAGCCGTTAGAGTGAATATTAAAGGTACAATGAATGTCTCAAATCTTTCTGTGAAACATGGTATTAATAAATTTGTTCTGATCTCGACCGATAAAGCTGTAAATCCTACAAATGTGATGGGAGCCACAAAACGCATTGCTGAATTATATGTGAGTTGTTTAAAAGGAAAAGGTCAAACTAAGTTCATCACCACACGATTTGGAAACGTTTTAGGTTCAAATGGATCTGTTATTCCATTATTTAAACGTCAAATAGAGAATGGTGGACCACTTACGGTTACGCATAGAGATATTACACGCTATTTTATGACCATTTCGGAGGCTAGTCAATTGGTTTTAGAAGCTGCTACAATGGGTCATGGTGGAGAGATCTTTGTGTTTGATATGGGTAAATCGGTAAAAATATTTGAATTGGCTAAAAATATGATTTTCTTATCTGGCTTACGTTATCCAGAGGATATTCAAATTAATATTTCAGGATTGCGTCCAGGAGAAAAAATTTATGAAGAACTTCTTGCTGATGGCGAAAATACAAAGCCCACATATAACGAGAAGATCATGATTGCAAAAACTAAGACTATAAATATTAAAGAAGTAGAATCAAAAATAAAAGATCTGGGGACAATAACCTCCAATATTCAGAACATTGAAATTGTATCAAAAATAAAAGATATTATACCAGAATATATTTCAAATAATTCTAAATACGAAGTGTTAGACTCTAAGAATAAACCCCTTTAAACTCCTTGATAAATGAAACCACAAGTAAAAATTTTATATATAAGTTTTTTGATAGCAATTGCCTTAACTACTTTTTCCTCATGTACGGCATCACGAG
>CAYZKX010000373.1:0-1668 GCA_964479055.1 uncultured Flavobacteriaceae bacterium | reverse complement strand
AATTCTTCATAAAGCCCTTGCTTGTTATCTGCTTGATAAAATGGAGTACTTAAATTTAAAACAATCCAAAGCAACCTTACATTTTTATCACTGAAACCAACTATATCCCTTGTTTTTGATAAGTATTTCGCTCGATCTTCAGGAAAGCTAGACCAGAGATTATACAGCGCATTCTCAACAGTAACATAAGACTCATCATCTAATAAAGTTTCATAGTCTTCTTTTAAAGCCTTAGGTATTTTAGTAACATATTGTGAAATGGCCTGACGCACCTTAAAACCATGCTTAAAGGTGTCTTTAGTCACTAATTCTGGCACTTGCGATATGACTTTAACCTTAGCTTCATCAGAAACATAGTATTTTAAATATTCTGAACATTTTGATGATTTTGCTTGACAATCTACCATGAGATATTCATTTATAAATGTGGATTGGTTCTGCAGAAGACCAAAGGCAGCATCAACAGGAAATTCTTTTTGCTTAATCCAGACATCAACAAACGTCTTCAGAGATTTACCATACAAGGCTTCAACTTCATTAATAAAATCAATTGTCTTTACAGAACTGAACTGATATTTTACCAAATAGTTCTTAACCGCCTTTTTAAAGACCGTATCGCCAACCAAAGATCTCAATGCATGTAGAACCCATGCTCCACGCTGATAGAACGTTAAACTACTTGATTTTGGATTTAACAGTGATGTACCACTGCCAGCAATATCCTGTCGTCCTAATTCAACCGCAGACTCATAAAGCTTAAACATGTAATGGTTATCTCCAAAAATATCTTTCTCAGCTAATAAGGCATAGTAAGTAGCAAACCCTTCCTGTAACCAATGGTGTTCTCCAGAAGTTGCTGTTACAAAATTACCGAACCACTGATGTGCCAATTCATGAGCATTTACATTGATGTAATTCCTGTCATTAAAGCCAATCTCATCGACCACATAAGCATCAGAGAAAATGGTACATCCCGTATTTTCCATTCCCGCATATAAAAAATCATGCACTGGCACTTGCTTATAGTTTTGCCAAGGGTAATTTACACCTATTTCTTGTTCTAAAAAATCAAACATTCGTTTAGAATAACGATAGGTAGGCTCCACTTTTAATGAGTCTTCTGGATAGTAAAAGTATTGAAGCGGTATGCCGCTTTCAGAGCGCTCTGTAATGGAATTATAACGACCTAATGCCACAGCAACTAAGTAACTGGACATAGGTTTTTGCATGTCGTATTCCCATAGAATATTGCCCAAGTTATCTGTTTTTGATTTGAGAACTCCATTGGAAATGACCTCATACTGCCTTGGAGCGACGAATTTTAAATCAAATTCAATCTTATCATTAACATCATCGATACTTGGTAACCAATTACTAGTATACTTCCCTTGACCTTGTGTCCAAATTTGATTTCTACCTTCATTTTCCCAACCTAAAAAGTACATAGCCTTCTTTGGTGCATTATTAAAAATAAAGCTCAGTTTTGAGACCTCACCTATTTTAAAATCGCTATAAACAATAAGCTTTTCACCGTCATTTTTGAACTTTGCAGCCGAGTTATTGAGTGCCACATGCTTAAAATCCATGTTAACAGCATCTAAAAAAATGGAATCGGTTTCTTTTAAAATTTTAAAATCCACCTCATAGCTATTATATGTTGTACTATCC
>CAYZKX010000372.1:842-1677 GCA_964479055.1 uncultured Flavobacteriaceae bacterium | reverse complement strand
ATTAAAAGGTGTTGGATACTATAAAAACGAAGAACTTATTAATGAACCTTTTGATTTTTCAAAAAAAAATTACCTGCCTATCAATACAATTCACAGCATAATGAAACGCGTGGTATTTCCCCAAAATTATAAGCCCAATGAACAATTTGATCTATCGGAAAGTCAACGTAAGTTCCTCTTAAAGGCGATGCGGATGTATCCAAAAGATGCAGGATATTTGAATGACCCATATTATGATAGTTATGGTAAATTTTTTATTTATGGGGATAGTAAAGAGTCCATTCCTGATCACATTGAAATCTATAATAAAGTAGGATATGCCTATGGATTTTTAACAGATTGCGCTTATATCAAGGATACAAAAAATGACCTGGACTATATATTGACCGCTACCATTCATGTCAATAAGAATGGTATCTTTAACGACGACAATTATGAATATGAAACTATTGGCATTCCATTTCTAGCGCAATTAGGTCGAGAAATTCATGCACAATTATTAAACAATTAGAAGAAAATTATGAAGTTTTCTATCAACGCGAACATTAAAGAAGCTGAAACATTACCCGCAGAATTCTACAGAAGTCAAGCGGTATTTGATGCTATTAAGGAATCTATTTTTTTAAAGACTTGGCAATGGATCGGTGACGATAGCCAAGTACCTTTTGAAGGTAATGTAAACCCCTTTGTGTTATTAGAGAATTATATTACCGAACCTCTTGTACTAGTTCGTGACAAGGAAGATAGTATAAAGTGCTTTAGCAATGTGTGCACTCATCGCGGAAATATAGTCGTGCATAACCCTGGAAAAGTGAAACAATTACGTTGCATGTAT
>CAYZKX010000372.1:0-832 GCA_964479055.1 uncultured Flavobacteriaceae bacterium | reverse complement strand
TCTTCCATTTGTACATGGGTCCTTGAATTATGTATTTGATTATAGAGATGCGTATACTGAAATATTAGATCATGCATCGTTACAGGTTGGTATTGCTAATGATGGAGAAGAATGTTTTGATCTGCCCGAATACCACAAGGATTATGGTAAAAAAATAGGAGCCTATTATTTTTGGATATTTCCAAATATGATGTTTAATTTTTATCCCTGGGGATTATCCGTGAATGTGGTCAAACCCATTAGTTTGAATAAAACAAAAGTGAGCTTTCTCACATATATCTATGACGAAAATAAATTTGCTGATGGCGCGGCTGCAATGATTGATAAAGTAGAGCGCGAAGATGAATTTGTTGTTGAAGGTGTACATAAAGGCGTACAATCACGCTATTATAGCACAGGACGCTTTTCTCCTACTCGCGAAAAAGGGGTACATCATTTCCATCGACTGCTGGCCGAATATCTTAAATAACATCCCAATCAACCTTAAAGAACAGCCCTACTTTTGTGATAACTAATTAAACCAACATCATGAGAGTATTTCAAATTATTACCTTTTGCCTTTTACTATTGCCATTAAATAGTAGTGCACAGAAAAACAAAAAGAACGATAAAGCATCCAACGACACTGAGCTGAGTTCACAATTCAACAATTTAAAGTGGCGCAACATTGGACCCTTTAGAGGCGGTCGTAGTGTCGCATCTACAGGCGTCATTGGTCAACCAATGACCTACTATATGGGCAGTACGGGTGGAGGTGTTTGGAAAACAACAGATGCCGGCATCACATGGCGCAATATTTCAGATGGTCAGTTTAAAACAGGAACTGTAGGTG
>CAYZKX010000371.1:0-1677 GCA_964479055.1 uncultured Flavobacteriaceae bacterium | reverse complement strand
GAGTATTTTTCTAAGTACTCATTAGTAACTTTTAATGAGAATATTGGATATAATCAAAAGACCTACGGCCTTTTCTTGAAAGTAGGAACATCATGGACGTTTGATATTTATGAAATGGGGTTGAATATTCATTTACCTTATCTTAATGTTTATGACAAAGCCAGATTTGAATTTCAGGAGGTGTTGGCAGGCACTGAGGATGAAGATATATTCAATTTTATTAGTGTTAAAGACCTTTCGAATACACGAAAAACTGCATTTGGAATATCCTATGGCACGGGAATAAAACTTAATAAAAGCAAGATTCATTTAAATGTGGAGTGGTTTAATGGCGTGGATGAATATACCAGAATCGCTATTCCAGAAAATGAAGAATTTGACGTTGAGTTTAAAGAGGAACTCAATGCTGTGATCAATTTTGGAATTGGTACCGAAATTTATATTTCTCCTTCCATTTCAGGATTTGCAAGTTTCTCTTCAGATTTTTCTGCTTATAATTCAAATACCAATCTGTTTGACATCATCAATGACGGTGACAATGAGATTGATGACCAATATGATTTTTGGCATTTTGGATTGGGACTTGATCTTAAGTTTAATTGGGGAAACTTTGTATTGGGAGGGGT
The DNA here is from genome assembly GCA_964479055.1 of uncultured Flavobacteriaceae bacterium. Taxonomy (GTDB): domain Bacteria; phylum Bacteroidota; class Bacteroidia; order Flavobacteriales; family Flavobacteriaceae; genus CAYZKX01. The sequence continues at coordinate 1,051 of CAYZKX010000371.1, read as the reverse complement.
TTATTCTGTGTCTGAATCGGATTTTGAACAACCCATTACTATACCATCGGCTAATATTACTGTACTTAGCGATGTTGAGACAAGACTCAAATTGGAGCGCTACCGATTTATAGTTGGTCTTGAAATACCCCTGCTTACAAATAAGTTGAAAGAGATTATACCTGAATAAAAAACCCTCACATCTCTGCAAGGGTTTATCTTTATTTTGTAATGCTGAATTGAATTCAGCTTAAAAAATTAATATCTATAATACTCAGGCTTGTAAGGTCCTTCAACTTTTACACCAATGTATTCAGCCTGATCCTGACGCAATTCAGTAAGCTCAACACCAATTTTCTCTAAGTGAAGTTTTGCTACTTTTTCGTCAAGATGTTTTGGTAACATATATACTTTATTCTCGTAATTGTCACTATTATTCCAAAGCTCTATTTGCGCTAACGTTTGGTTAGTAAATGAATTACTCATCACAAAACTAGGATGTCCGGTTGCGCAGCCTAAGTTCACTAAGCGTCCTTCAGCTAAAATAATGACGTCCTTACCATTTAAAGTGTATTTATCAACTTGTGGTTTGATCTCAACTTTGGTATTACCATAGTTGTCATTCAACCAAGCCATATCGATCTCATTATCAAAATGTCCTATGTTACATACAATAGCTTTGTCTTTTAAAGCTTCAAAATGACGTCCTTGAACAATGTCTTTGTTTCCTGTAGTTGTGATTACGATATCGGCATTTTCAACTACATTTTCTAAACGCTTAACTTCATAACCGTCCATTGCCGCTTGTAAGGCACAAATTGGGTCGATCTCGGTTACTGTTACAATCGCACCAGCTCCTCGAAAAGATGCTGCTGTTCCTTTACCAACATCACCATATCCACAAACAACAACACGTTTACCAGCGATCATAAGATCAGTTGCGCGCTTAATAGCATCAACAGCACTTTCACGACAACCATATTTGTTGTCAAACTTACTTTTAGTAACCGAATCGTTCACATTAATGGCAGGCATTGGCAAAGTGCCTTCTTTCATACGGTCATATAAACGG
>CAYZKX010000370.1:0-1687 GCA_964479055.1 uncultured Flavobacteriaceae bacterium | reverse complement strand
CACGAAACATTGATAATCGTGTTGAAGTGAGCTGTCCAATTTACGATAAGGATATACAACAGGAATTACAAGATTCCTTTGATATTTGTTGGAATGATAATGTTAAAGCGAGGCTAATAAATGAAACGCAGGACAACACATATCGAAGTAATGATGGCCCAAAAGTAAGAGCACAGTTCGAAACTTATAACTACTATTTGAACAAACTCTAAACCTAATCGATGCTCAAGATTCAGAAATATGGTGCAATAGATATTGGATCTAATGCAGTAAGGTTATTGATTTCCAATATTATTGAGGAAGAAGGGAAGCCAACCGTTTTCAAAAAAAATTCACTAGTCAGGGTTCCCATCCGATTGGGTGCTGATGTATTCCTTAAAGGGGAAGTTTCAGACTATAATCAACAACGTATGCTTGATACCATGATGGCTTTTAGTTTATTGATGAAGTCTCATGGTGTCGTTCGATATAAAGCCTGTGCCACTTCTGCAATGCGTGAAGCCGCAAATAGTGAAGCGTTGGTAATTAAAATCAATGAGACTTGTAATATCAGTATAGATGTCATTGGCGGTGAGGAGGAAGCTGCTATAATAGCGGAAACCGATTTGCATACATTCATTGACCCGAACAAAACATATCTTTATGTAGATGTAGGAGGTGGAAGTACTGAGTTTTCAATTATACACAATGGCAAAAAGATTAAATCTAAATCATTTAAAATAGGTACGGTTAGATTATTGAATGATATTGTAAAGAATGAAACTTGGGTTGAACTTGAACAATGGATAAGAGAAAACACAAGGCAATATTATAAGATTGCTCTTATTGGTTCAGGTGGTAATATCAATAAAATTTTTAAAATTTCTAGAAAGGACATTAATAAACCCTTATCCTATTTCTATCTAACAAATTACTATAAGACATTACAGTCATACTCTTATGAAGAACGCATAACAAAATTGAATTTAAATCAAGATAGAGCAGATGTTATTATTCCGGCAACACGAATTTATCTTTCAGCTATGAAATGGAGTGGAGCTAAAGATATTTTTGTACCAAAAATAGGGCTGTCGGATGGCATTATTAAAAGTATATATCATGGTACTGTTTCAAGTATAGCGCTTTAAATTGAAAGAAAAAGACTACAATTTAATGTAAATCGTCTATTTAGCTTATTTGAATGATTAGAAATTCAAATTTTTAGATTTATATTGCCATTCTCAAATTGAATATTATGAAAAAAATTATACTTGCTTCAATACTAGTATGCTTCACGACAGTATGTCTCGCACAAGAGATCAAATATGGTGTAAGAGCTTCACTTAATGTGTCAAATTTAGATTTTGAACCGGATGCTACATTTGATAATAAGCACAGAAATGGATTTGCATTTGCTGGGTTTGTTGATTTTGGTTTATCTGAAGATGTAGCTTTAAGAACTGAACTACAATGGTCTGCAGAAGGTGGAAAGGAAGAAGCCATAAGAGCAGATTACATTCAACTTCCAATAATGTTAAGACTTAATGTTTCTGAGCGCATGTCATTAGGTGCAGGGCCTCAGATAAACTTAAAGACTTGGAAAAACAATGATGGTTTCGCAACGTTTGCCTTTTCAGGAGTGTTGGGTGCTGAATATATGATAACAGATGAGTTGTTTTTAGATGCGAGGTATTCAATAGGCTTGACT
>CAYZKX010000369.1:0-1691 GCA_964479055.1 uncultured Flavobacteriaceae bacterium | reverse complement strand
AAAAGTTTTAAAGATGTTTTAGGTGGTGACCTCAATTTCTCAAAATTGGATTTCAGAATAGTTCAGCAATTCAATTATAGTGGTGACGCATCGTCACAATTGGTCTTCACTTCCGGTTTGGCCGATGGTGATGTTCCAATCACACATACGTATCATGCCTATCCCAACAGTGTCAATAAAGAAACCATATTACAACGTTTTACAATAGCGGGAATTAACAGTTTTGAGACCATGTATTTTAATGAATTCTTTTCGGATAAGCTGATTACTGTTCGGTTTAAACATAATTTTAAATCATTCAATATATCTCCCCGATTCAAACCACAGTTGGCACTTTTGAGCAAATTTGCGGTCGGGAATATGCGTGATCCCGAACAACATGAATTCATCAATTTCAACACCTTAGATCAAGGCTATTTTGAATCTGGACTGGAGATCAATAGAATTTTACTTGGTTTTGGTTTAAGCTTTGCCTATCGCTATGGCTATTACCACCTGCCTAATTTTGAAGACAACATTTCCTTCAAGTTTACTTTCTCTCCTAACATCAAAAAAAGGTAGAATTCGCATTTATTTCTTAGGGTTTTCAAATAACATGTTCACTAGTTTTTTTGGTTGAATGCGTTATCTTTGCAGTCATTTATTATTTGAAACAGCATTATAATTTTTGTAAATTAAGTGTAATGAAATTACAGACGGTATCAGAGATATTATCAAAAAAGTCAACTTCGCAAGAAATAGAAGTTAAAGGTTGGGTACGAACATTTCGGGCGAATAGGTTCATCGCTTTGAATGATGGCTCAACAATTCATAATATTCAATGTGTAGTTGATTTTGAGAATACTGAAGAAGCACTCTTAAAGCGAATAACTACAGGAGCTGCCATTCATGTAAAAGGAATGCTTGTTGAAAGTCAAGGTAGAGGGCAGTCTGTTGAAATTCAAGTGTCTTGGCTTGATATCTTAGGAGATGCAGATCCTGAAACTTATCCTATACAACCCAAAAAACACTCCTTCGAGTTTTTAAGAGAGCACGCCCATTTGCGTACACGAACTAATACCTTTAGTGCTGTTATGCGATTGCGCTCCTCATTGGCATTTGCTATTCATAAATATTTTAATGAGCATGGGTTTTACTATATGCATACACCACTTATCACAGGAAGTGATGCGGAAGGTGCTGGTGAGATGTTTCGAGTAAGCACATTAGATCCTAAGAACCCTCCGCTAACGGATAATGGTGAAGTAGATTATTCTCAAGATTTTTTTGGTAAAGAATCGAATCTGACTGTTTCAGGTCAATTGGAAGCAGAAACATATGCGATGTCCTTAGGGAAAATTTACACTTTTGGGCCTGCTTTTAGAGCTGAAAACTCCAATACTTCAAGACATTTGGCTGAACTTTGGATGATCGAACCAGAAGTAGCCTTTTTGGATCTAGATGGCAATATGGATCTTGCTGAGGATTTCACAAGAAATATTATTCAATATGTTCTTGATAATAACCATGACGATCTATTGTTCTTGGAGCAACGATTAATTCAGGAAGAGAAATCTAAACCTCAGGCCGAACGTAGCTCAATGACATTAACTGAAAAATTGCGGTTTGTGGTTGACAACAACTACCAACGTGTAACCTATACCGAAGCCGTTCAAATCTTACGTAATAGTAAACCTAATAAAAAGAAGAAG
>CAYZKX010000368.1:0-1696 GCA_964479055.1 uncultured Flavobacteriaceae bacterium | reverse complement strand
GATCAATAGCATCTGGTTGACGGACTTCAATTTCTTCTACTAATTGGCAGTTATTTTCATCAGTCACAGTAACAAAATACGATCCAGCAAATAAGTCTTGTTGATCACAATCTGCACCAAGTCCTCCCCAATCACAAGTTAAATTACCTGTTCCTCCTTGAGCATTGAGTTCAATTTCACCATCATCGCCACCAAAGCAAGAAACATCTCTAACTACTGGATCAACTTCAATAGCATCGGGCTCCGAAATAAAGACTTGAGCCGTAGCTGTGTCTCCTACATCATCTGTAACTGTCACATTTCTTGTACCGCCACTAAGTGCAGTTGCCTCCGCTGTATCCTCACCATTATCCCACTCAAACGCATAAGGTGCAGTTCCACCAGTCGCTTGAGCAGTAGCTGTTCCGTTATCATCACCATTACAAGTTACGCCTTGTACATTTGTAAAATCAATTTCAATTGGGTCAATCGCCTGAACTGGAACAGTTAATTCGTTGGTGATTACACGATCTCCGCCAGATCCGGAACCGTTACCTAGAACCGTTATCATGTAGAAAGTCACATCATCATTAGCATTAGGTGCTTCCCAATCCGCGTCCCAACTCACATTTGTACCACCACCAAAATTAACAGCTGGTTGATGTCCAAAATATTGCCTTCCACTACTCGTTTTTATTGAACTACTTGCCCCAGCATTGGACCAACTACCTGCTTGAGAATTGTCAGAATCACGAAGGGCAACGATTGAAAAACCTGCACGCATAGGTGATCCGTTACTTACATCTACGTCTACAGTCAAAGAGTATGTTTGTCCTGCATCAGCATTTGAAGGCAGACCGGATATATCTATGGTACCATTAAAGCCAGCACCACCAGAGTGACAATCAGCACAAGAGCCATCTCCTGGCGCTTCAGTTCTTCCCGCTGGATGCGAACTACTAAAAGAAATAAATAAAAGCGTTGCACCAACAAGTGCAAAGAAATGTTTCCTGGATTTGAATTTCATTATATCAAGATTTGATTCAGTTAAATTACTAAATAGAAAACGTCTCGAAGGTATATTTTGCGACTTAAGAAGACATAATTCTAAATAATATAACTCAATGAACCTCAAATGCTGACTCATGTTCAATTAATAACAAAGCATTTGAAAATTAATTTAATAATATGTCGTTTGGGGAATTTTAAGATCTTTGGACATGTTTAACTTTTGCGATTAAATAATAGAGATATGCATAGAATATTATTAGCAGCCATTTTAGTGTTCAATTTTGTTACTCTTTCAAGTCAATCAACTATTACCGTTGAGCAAATTTGGAAAGACTACAGTTATGTGGCCAAATCAGTTCCAGGTTTTAATTTTATGAAAGATGGCAAGCATTATACAAGGTTAGTAGATAATAAAATCGTTAAATATGATCTCACAACAGGCGCTGCTGTAGAAAACATTCTAGAAGGTGAAAGTATAAATGGGGTATCCGGATTTGATGGAAATTTAGGCGCATATACATTCAGCCCAGACGAATCTTTTATCATGATTGAGTCGGAAAAGGAATCCATTTATAGAAGGTCCTCCAAAGCATACTTTTATCTTTACGAAAGAGCCACGAAGTCATTAACTTCTATTTATCCTGATGATAAGATTATGTATGCTACCCTATCGCCAGATGCAAAAAAAGTCGCCTATGTTTTTGAG
>CAYZKX010000367.1:0-1714 GCA_964479055.1 uncultured Flavobacteriaceae bacterium | reverse complement strand
CTAATTAGAAGCAATATTTTTTATTGTAGTAATAAAAGAATCAGCTAAATCATCTGCCATGTCTTGCGATTTGGCTTCCGTGTAAATTCTAATTATTGGTTCTGTATTACTTTTTCTTAAGTGTACCCATTTATCGGCAAAGTCAATCTTTACCCCATCAATGGTAGAAACGTCTTCAGAAGCATTTTGTCTAGCAATTTCCTTGAGTATACCATCAACATCAAGTCCTGGAGTTAGCTGTATTTTTTTCTTACTCATAAAATAGGAAGGATAACTGTCACGTAATTGTCGTGTTGATATTCCTCTTTCAGCCAATAAGCTTAAAAACAAGGCTACACCAACTAAAGCATCACGACCATAATGTAACTCAGGGTAAATTATGCCACCATTACCCTCGCCACCAATGATAGCGTTTGTTTCTTTCATTAAGGCTACAACATTAACCTCCCCAACTGCACTAGCTTGATAGTTTTGTCCATGTCTTTCAGTAACATCTTTCAAAGCTCGAGTTGAACTCATATTACTTACCGTATTGCCAGGTGTATGGTCTAAAACATAATCGGCACAAGCCACTAAAGTATATTCCTCGCCAAACATCTCTCCATCATTGCAAATAAAGGCCAAGCGATCTACATCTGGATCTACCACGATGCCAAAATCAGCATGCTCTTTTATCACCATTTCAGAGAGGTCGGTGAGATGTTCCTTTAAAGGTTCAGGGTTATGTGGAAAATGACCTGTTGGATCGCAATACAGCTTTACCGCATGAACGCCGAGACGCTCAAGTAATCGCGGAATAGCTATGCCTCCTGTTGAATTAACACCATCTACAACGACCTTGAAATTGGCGCGTTCAATAGCTTTAGTATTCACTAAAGGGAGATTAAGCACTTCATCGATATGCAATTCAATGTAAGCCTGATTTTTAGTAATCTTTCCAAGATAATCTACTTCCGAAAAATCAATGCTATTTGAAATAGCAATATCTAGTATATTTTGGCCTTCAGTAGCATTTAAGAACTCCCCTTTTGCATTTAATAATTTAAGTGCATTCCATTGTTTTGGGTTATGACTGGCAGTGAGAATGATTCCACCATCGGCGTGTTCCATGGGCACTGCAACTTCTACGGTTGGTGTCGTTGAAAGCCCTACATCAACCACATGAATACCAAGTCCAACAAGCGTGTTCATGACCAGATTTTGAATCATTTCGCCCGAGAGGCGTGCGTCACGCCCAACTACTACTTTATAATGTTCTTTATTACGTTGCTCTTTTATCCAACTGCCATAAGCTGCTGCAAAGGTAACAGCATCAATTGGTGTGAGATTGTCGCCAACTACACCACCAATAGTGCCTCGAATTCCAGATATGGATTTAATTAATGTCACTCTCTAAATTTATTTTTAAGTTTCAAAAATGGCATCTCAAAATATCTATATGACAAATGAGAAATTAATATGGTGAAGACAAAGGTTAAAATATTAATTAAAAGAATTGTAAAAAGATCATTAAATAAATCTAATCCATCCAATTTCATAAATAAGAATACCACACCGTTGATTACAATCATATGATACATATAAATACCATATGATATTTTTCCAAAATGATTTAAATATTTGTTTTTTATATCCACACCCAAATTATTGAAACTAGCTGAATGCACGAATGCACTTAATAAAATACATGCTGTTAAATTTCTAAGCCATGTAT
>CAYZKX010000366.1:0-1715 GCA_964479055.1 uncultured Flavobacteriaceae bacterium | reverse complement strand
AAATAGGTGAATGAAAAAAATAATCCATCTGTTATTGACACTATCAATTTTAGTTAGCTGTGCATTCAAGTCCAATACCATGTACACCATAGAGGTCACGGCTACCGCTTATAATTCGGTTGTAGGTCAAACAGATGGAGATCCAACCATAACTGCTTTTGGAGATACACTTGTACCTGGAAAAAAGTACATTGCGGTTTCACGTGATCTACTGGCACTGGGTTTGAAACATAATTCGGAAGTTAAAATAGAAGGATTTGAAGGCACCTATCTTGTTAAGGATAAAATGCACAGACGTTGGAAAGAACGTATCGATATTTATATGGGCAATGATGTGAAGTTGGCTCGAGAATGGGGTAAGAGAAAAGTAACTATTTCATTTGATAGTGATCTGATACAAAAAGCTAAAGAATGATCCTGAGTATTAAGGTTATTTAATTTCAGCTTCTGAAACATTAAAATTCAAACATAAAAAAGCCTGAACATAAGTTCAGGCTATATAGATACCGTTTAAATTTTAGTTTAAGTTAAAACTCCAGCTTCTTTTTGTTTTTTAGAATACCAAACAAAAAATAGACCTAATACAATTATAATAACTGGCATCATATATGGATTCTGATCACTGAATACTTCAGGAGCATCAGTCATAAAGAGCCAGTGAATTTGATCAATTAAGGCTGCTAAAAATGATACTATAAATAGCATGGCTGATAATTTCTTCTTCATCAAGAATAATATTGCGGCCAATAATCCGCCAAATACAGCAATTGCAAATAAGGCAGTAGACCATGCAGGTAAACTTTCCATAAGAGCAATTTGATCTTCATTTAATCCCTCAGTAGCCATAGCCATGTCAAACGCTTGAGCCAGATACATAAAGCAACCCCAAGCCATCCATAGTAAAGCAATAATTCCAACGATCCAGAATCCTATTCCGGGTTTGTTTGATTCATTCATAATGTTAGTTTTTAGTTAGTTTTTATGATAAAAAACTGAGTTTCTTATAGACAATGTACTCAGAATGAATGATATGAGCAAATTCGTGCTTACAGAATACATTGTAATGCTCTTTTTTGTAACTTTAAAACCTGCCTCAAAAAGTGCATTAATCAACTAATTAATCAACTAAATCCATTACAAGATGAAATTTATTTTCAAGTTTGTTACGCTGTGTGCATTTGCATTCTGCTTGACAACAGTTACCCATGCTCAAAAAGAAAAAGAAGAGAACCCATTTGGCGGCTTAAAATTTAGGAACATTGGTTCAGCCTTGACATCTGGAAGAATTGCAGATATTGCTATTCATCCAAAGAATGAAAACGTTTGGTATGTTGCCGTAGGATCAGGAGGCGTATGGAAAACTACAAATTCTGGTACCACCTGGAAGCCGATATTCGATTCTCAGTCTACGTATTCCATTGGTAGCATTGCAATAGATCCTAATAATACTCACACCATTTGGGTAGGTACAGGTGAAAATGTAGGCGGACGTCATGTGGCCTTTGGTGATGGTATTTTTGTGAGTCATGATGATGGAAAGACTTGGAAGAACATGGGTCTTAAAGATTCCGAACATTTATCAACGATCATTGTGCACCCGGAAAATTCAAACGTTGTTTGGGTCGCTTCACAAGGACCTTTGTGGAGTGGTGGTGGTCAACGCGGTGTTTATATGTCCACAGATGGTGGTCGGACCTGGAATAGAACATTAGGAG
>CAYZKX010000365.1:0-1719 GCA_964479055.1 uncultured Flavobacteriaceae bacterium | reverse complement strand
CAATTTTTAGTACGATTTGGTTACATACTCCACATTTGCCTGTTGTTGCAGGCACTGAGCATCGAACAATGTTTAGCGAACATGATCTTCAAAAACAACTCTATTATGGAACTATAAAAGCCATGGACGAACAAATAGGTCGTCTTTGGGAAATCTTGGAAACACAAGGGGTTACAGATGAAACCATTATTTTCTTTTGCAGCGATAATGGCCCGGAAAGACAAACTCCAGGCAGCTCAGAACCATTCCGAGGACGCAAAAGAGATCTGTACGAAGGCGGTGTTCGTGTACCAGGTTTTGTGGTTTGGAAGAATACCATTGAAGCTGGACGCACATCATATCCATCGGTTACAAGCGATTATTTGCCGACGTTATTAGATATTATAAATCTGAAATACACAAAAGATCGTCCTATTGATGGTATAAGTATTTGGGACGATATTCAAAAGAAAGCTTTACGTCGAAATTCAGGAATTGGGTTTCTGTATGGCAAAAAGAAATCATGGGTAACAGACACTCACAAGCTTATTGCTGTTGATGGTGATAATTATGAGCTTTATAATCTTGTTGAAGATCCTTCAGAAACAAAAAATATAATTAATGAGCATCCTGAAATAGTGAAGCAGATGAAACTTGAGCTTAATAATTGGATGGAATCTGTAGGCAAAAGCGAACAGGGATTAGATTATTAGCATAACTTTACTGCATGCTCAATTTAGAAGTTAAATCCTATATAGAGAAAAGCGTACTCTGCTGGCTGGCCACTTCCAATTTAGATGGGCAACCAAACGTATCGCCAAAAGAGGTCTTTAAGTTTTTTGGAGAAGAGAAGATAATTATTGCAAACATTGCGTCACCTAATACGGTAAAGAATATTAAGCAGAACCCGAAGGTGTGTATTAGTTTCATAGAGGTTTTCATTCAGAAAGGATTTCAACTTAAAGGTTCTGCACAGATAATTACTAAGAACCATGAGGGTTATAAATCCATGGAATTGGAGTTGCTAAAAATAACCAAAGGCTTATATCCTTTTAATTCCATCACAAAAATTCAAATTGAATCTGTTAAGCCTATAATAGCCCCGAGTTATATTCTTTATCCAGACAAGAAAGACGATGATAGAATTTCGGAAGCCAAAAAATCATATGGTTTATAAACGGTTTTTAAAGAGTAGTGTAAGTATTTTAAGTTAATCGCTACCTTTACTTTAATGAAATTTGTAGGAAAACAAAACGAATGTCTTGAGGCTATTGAAATAACCGAAACTAACTGCAACATACTTAAAACCAGCGGAATTAGTGAGTTATCACTTCTATGGTTTACTTCAGACAATAACAAACTCACTATTGATGCTGCGCAATGCACATTCGATACAAATGATATTATTAGTCTTACCGAATTTCATAAAATAAGCATTGAGGAAATTTATTCAGCTAGACTTATACGGTGGAATCGCTCCCTGTACTGCATTATAGATCACGATAGCGAAGTGAGTTGTAAAGGAATTTTATACTATGGTGCGTCTACACTTCCGGTTATTAAACCATCACCAAGTGATGTTCAGGTATTAAATACTGTGTGGGAAATGCTTCTTATTGAATTGCAATCTAAAGACAATCTGCAATTAGAGATGCTTCAAATGATGATTAAGCGTTTACTTATCCTCTGTACACGAATTTATAAGATGCAGGAGAATTACAATAGTCAATCACATAGTAA
>CAYZKX010000364.1:0-1732 GCA_964479055.1 uncultured Flavobacteriaceae bacterium | reverse complement strand
ATACAATGATGAAGAAGATTTGCTTAAAGCTGTAAAGCAAGCAAAATCTAATGGTCATTTAGATATTATGGACGTGTATACCCCGTTTCCGGTACACGGTTTAGATCCTATTTTGGGTCTATCAGAATCAAGGTTACACATTGCAGGTTTCATATACGGTTCTTTAGGAACATTAACAGCATTCTTAGGAATGACTTGGATTTTCACTAAAGACTGGCCAATTATTTTTGGTGGTAAACCACACTGGTCTGTACCTGCATTCATTCCAATTACTTTCGAGTTGACAGTACTTTTTGCTGCTATCGGAATGGTTGTAACATTTTATGTAATTAATGGTCTTGGGCCAGGTGTTGTTAATCCAACAATTGACTTGAGAATCACTGATGATAAATTCTGCATTGCCTTCGATAAAGCAGGCAACAATGCTAGTGAAGTAGAATCATTTTTAAAAAGCAGTGGTGCTGCAGAAATTCATTCAAAGACGATCTAATGCATATGAAAGCGATGAAAAAATATAGTCTCGTTTTGGCGGTTGCATTTGTACTTATGATGCAATCATGTCAACAACCAGGAGGCAATACAACAGGTAGTGAGTTTATGCCAGATATGGCGCACTCCATTGCTTATGAAGCGAACTACTACAACTATTACTACAATAATACATGGGGATCTCAAGAAGATTACTATGAATATGCTAAACCCAAGTTGCCTGTGAATGGAACTGTTCCTAGAGGAAGTTCTACTACAGTGCAAATACCATCTGCAAATAAAACAAGTCCCTACTATTATAATGATACAGAAGAGGAGAGGACTAGAGCGATGAATGAAATCATTGACAATCCATATCCAATTACGGATGCTGGATTGGCGAAGGGAAAAGAGCTTTATAATACTTTTTGTGGTATTTGTCACGGAGAGAAAGGCGATGGCAATGGTTACTTAGCAAGAGATGACGGAGCTTATCCTGTAGCACCAGCAATTTTAATCAATGATGAATTTACGGCTGCTTCAAATGGAAGATTCTACCATTCAATTATGTATGGTAAAAACTTAATGGGTTCTTATAAAGATAAATTATCAGAGCCGGAAAGATGGCAAGTCATTCACTATATCAGATCACTACAAGCTAAGGAGAGAAAGGTAGCTTATAACCAAATGATCAATGAGCTAAATAATATTGATAGACCAGCTGGTGTTATCAAGCAAATGGCGGAAGTTGAGACAGGAGGTCACAGTCACCCGGAAGGAGAGGATGATCATTCTCATAGTGGACATGATAAAGAAGACCATGGAGGAGATGGACATTCAGGAGATCACAGCCATGATGGTCATTAATAATTAATTGAACTATAACTGATCTAGGTTAAAATAAAAGAAATGACTTACGATTTTACATCAAAAAATAAAATGTGGTTATTATCAGGAGTTGCTCTTGGAGTGCTTTGTTTGATATTAACTTATATAGGAGATGATGCGGTGCATTCTAGATTCTGGTCTAACTTTTTGCACAACTCTGTATTCTTTACAGGTATTGCTTTAATGGCTGGATTCTTTATGTCTGCTAGTATTACAGCTTGGGCTGGATGGTACGTAGTTTTTAAAAGAGTTTGGGAATCAATGTCACTATACCTTATCATAGGAATAGCAACAATGACTTTAATTGGTGTTGGTGTTTGGTTGCATTGGAACCACCTATACCATTGGGCTGATGCCACTTCATTAGATCCTAATC
>CAYZKX010000363.1:0-1743 GCA_964479055.1 uncultured Flavobacteriaceae bacterium | reverse complement strand
ATCCATACTCTTGTAGGTGCTGGTGGTGGACAAGGTGCCATGGATGCCGCAAATATTTTAAAACCTGCCTTGGCAAGAGGAGAACTAAGAGCCATTGGTGCAACCACATTAGATGAATATCAAAAATATTTTGAAAAAGACAAGGCCTTAGAACGACGTTTTCAAAAAGTAATGGTGGACGAACCAGATACCGAAAGTGCCATTTCCATTTTAAGAGGTATTAAAGAAAAATATGAAACACACCATAAAGTTCGTATAAAGGACGAGGCTATTATTGGAGCGGTTGAGCTATCTAACCGATATATCACCAATCGATTTTTACCCGATAAGGCTATTGACTTAATGGACGAAGCAGCTTCTAAATTACGCATGGAGATCAATTCGAAACCGGAAGAATTGGATGTACTAGACAGAAAGATCATGCAGATTGAGATCGAAATAGAGGCTATTAAAAGAGAAAAGGATGAGGCTAAATTGAAGACACTGCGTTCCGATCTGGCAAATTTAAAAGAAGAACGCAACGATCTAAATGCCAAATGGAAAAGTGAAAAAGAGGTAGTTGATAATATTCAAAACACCAAACAAGATATTGAAAATTATAAACTCGAAGCCGAAAAGGCCGAACGTGATGGTGATTACGGACTGGTAGCTGAAATTCGATATGGAAAAATTAAACAAGCTCAGGAAGAACTTGAAACCTATCAAAAACAGCTGCTTGAACAACAAGAAACAGCTCTAATTAAAGAAGAGGTCACTCATGACGATATTGCTGAAGTAGTCTCAAAATGGACTGGTATTCCGGTGACAAAAATGGTTCAAAGTGAGCGTGAAAAACTCCTAAAATTAGAAGACGAACTCCATAAACGTGTTGTAGGCCAAGAAGAAGCCATAATTGCTGTTAGTGACGCTGTAAGACGGTCAAGAGCTGGTTTACAAAATCCGAACAGACCAATTGGATCCTTTTTATTTTTAGGAACTACAGGAGTTGGTAAAACGGAATTAGCAAAAGCTCTTGCTGCCTACATGTTTGACGATGAAAACGCCATGACTCGTATCGATATGAGCGAATATCAGGAGCGTCATGCGGTAAGTCGCCTGGTTGGTGCGCCTCCAGGATATGTTGGCTATGATGAAGGCGGGCAATTAACTGAAGCTGTGCGTAGAAAACCTTACTCAGTAGTGCTTCTAGATGAAATTGAAAAAGCCCATCCCGATACATTTAATATTTTATTGCAGGTTCTTGATGAAGGCAGATTGACAGATAATAAAGGTCGTGTTGCGGATTTTAAAAACAGTATTATAATTATGACCTCCAATTTAGGTAGTCAAATCATTCAAGAACGATTTGATTCGGTAAAAGATATTGAAACTGCTATTGAAGGCGCAAAGCTTGATGTTTTGACCTTACTCAAGCAAACAATAAGACCTGAATTCTTAAATCGTATTGACGACACTATTATGTTTACGCCATTGAGCAAAGAACATATCATTGAAATAGTAGGTTTGCAATTAAAAGAAGTAACGAAATTGGTAGCACAGCAAGGCATTACCTTTGATGCGACAGATGAAGCGATTGCATATCTGGCTGAGAAAGGATTTGAACCTGAGTATGGTGCACGTCCCGTTAAGCGAGTAATTCAAAAGGAGGTATTGAATAAATTAAGTAAGGAGATACTAGCAGGAAAAGTCACAACAGACAGCATCATTCTAATAGATGCATTTGACGACTCGCTTGTTTTTAGA
>CAYZKX010000362.1:0-1768 GCA_964479055.1 uncultured Flavobacteriaceae bacterium | reverse complement strand
TTTCCAGGTTTTGGGCTTCATGATGAGTTAGAAGTGCTTGTGGCGACCGGACTCACGCCTGCAGAGGCACTTCGCACAGCCACTCTTGAACCAGCAAAATACCTGAATGCTTTGGAAACACAAGGGACTGTAGAAGTCGGTAAAGTCGCAGATCTTGTATTACTGCATGCTAATCCCCTTGAGGATATCACCAATACACAAAAGATTGAGGTTGTGGTGGCCAACGGCCGTTATTTCGACCGCAAATCACTTGATGAAGTCTTAGAGAATGTTGCGAGGAAAGCGAAGAAAAATTAAGTAAAATAGAATTGGATAGATTTCTAATGCAACTGAGGTTTTTTGTTGCGATAGCGGAACTAAAATTAAATGATCAGACTGCAATATGAAACGGGTTTTAACAATGTAAAACCGCAATTACGGCAGAGACCGTTGTAATTCATTTAAGAACTCAATGATTGATAAAAAATGAAACAAAAGTATATCCTCATTATAATCACCTTGCTAATATCATTAACGGCTAAAGGTCAGGTGCCTGAATCATATAGACTGAGCGTTGATTTTTATCGAACAGCAGAATACGATAGCCTAAGGACGAAGATTATTGAAACGATGAACAGGTATTACAAGGCAAAACAACTGTGGGACAGGGCTAAAATTGATAGTCTTACGCATAATGATTATCAATACTTACATGATTTGAATGGCGATTATGCCCCTAAAGCAGCACAAGGTGAGCGCTTTTTTTTACCACCAGATAAGAAAAGTCTATTTGGACGGGGCAACAGGCCTATCCCTGGAACGATAAAGGTGTTTCCTATCAACCGTTATATGGCATTGCTCACTATGCGCACAGTCTATACCAACGTGCGTTATACCGATGGAGCTGTATTTGATTTAGGGATAGTTGATCAAATTTTGGAATTTAAGGAGTTAGAAGACGGACGATGGCAGGTATCAAGGCATTATAGCGTAGACCATCATCCTGACTACAATGGAAATCAAGCAGATAGAAAGGCTATTAAGGTTGACAAGGAGGTTCTCAAGGAGTATGTTGGGAAATACAAGGTGAGTTATGACTTGTATTTGACAGTAAATTTAACAGATGATGGGCTTAAGCTGAACTTGAATACTACTGACAATGAAATTACTGAAGGTCCTTTTGATTTGTTCCCAGAGAGCAAGACCGTGTACTTCAGAAAGAATAAGTGGGTAGATTGGGTTTATGAATTTAAAAAGGGTGATGATGGAGTGATGAGTTTGACTGTACATCTTAACAACCAGTTTTTTGGTTATGGGGAGCAAATAAAACAATGATCCACAGAAATTATATACGCATTTTACACTAACCGTTGTACCTCATTATCAGAAACCATTAGTCAATGATTAAATTCTTTAGAAATATTAGGCAGAAACTACTCTCTGAGAATAGGTTTAGCAAATATTTGGTTTATGCTATTGGAGAAATAGTTCTTGTGGTCATTGGAATCTTGATAGCACTTGGGATTAATAATTGGAATCAGGAACGTATTGGGGATAAAAAGGAATTGGACTTATTAAAAAGTCTAAACGAGGACCTTGCTTTAAATATTTCAATGATAAAAAAGCTCGGTGACCAATATGCCTTGAATGAAAGAGAATGCAGAGAAGGCATGAATATATTACAGAATGCCTCTTCTGTTCAAATGATTCTGGAAGCATACTCACTTATCGGTACTCGTTGGGAAGTTTTTAGCGTGAATAGAAACACCTATGATGAAATGTTAAATAC
>CAYZKX010000361.1:0-1769 GCA_964479055.1 uncultured Flavobacteriaceae bacterium | reverse complement strand
GCCTAATTACCATCTATCCAAACTTCTTTAATCCAACATGCCAAACTAGGCCAACTTTCATTATTAGCACCATTATGATCCCAAAAACGAATAGTACCATCTGAAATAAGACAATAATAATTGCCATTATCTTCACAAATAGGTAGCCAATCATGAGGCATGCCAATTGATCTAGCCTCTTGCACGGCACGGGACAATTCTTGCGAATGATCTCTATTCTTAGTTATTCTTAAAGCAGCCTTACAATTATATAAACTATCACTAGCAGTTTTTAAGAAATATATGTATTCTTCATTTAATTTAATACCAAAATCTACTTGAAATTGATGCAATATATTATCATCTGGTAGCTCTTGCTTTTTGGGAAGCTTCAACCTTAATTCCAATAATTCTTTTATAACTTCACTTATAATATAATTCATTTTCATTCCTAAAAATCTTTAGTGCTACTGTAATTATATCTTTATTTTCAAATCAGAATTTGGATGAAATAGCAAAAAAGTTAAAAGCGATTGTCTTTCCGATCTAGATAATCTTTTACCCGATCCACAAAAGGCCAATCTTTTTCTGGCAAGCCTGGTAAGAAACAAGAAAAATCATCATAGGTCATGTGCAGTATAAATTTACCAGCGTCTATTTTTTTACCTTCTAAATCAAATATACCAATAGATTCGTATTCAACTGCTTAATTATTCTCTTTATTTCACTGACCAAAAGTAAAAGTATCGGCATTAGCATATTTAACGAGAAACTCAGCAAAGCTATCGGTATATTTTTCTTTTTTCTCACCTAATTTACGATAGACAGGATATTCACCAGCCTCGTCAACTTGACGTGTGTCTAATGAAAAAATTTCACCGAAGTCACTACTGCAAATTGGAATTTCATATTCCTCAATAAATTTACTCTTTCTGTATGACATTGCTAGATAACTTATATCAGATGTACTAAGCGCCCCATTTATCTCGCCATAAATTGAGTATATCGCATCACCATATATCTCCCCACCCCCAAATGTAGTTATATACCAAATATAGCTTGGAGGCAGCTTACATCCTAGTTGTTTTTCTGTTTCAATAATAAGCTTATCAGGCTGCGGTGAAAACTCTCCAGGTATGCCAAAGTTAATGATACCTGCTTGCATTTTACTCAATACTTCATCTTTTATCACTTCATAGTCCATTTTATTCCCAATTCGTTGCTCTATCTTTCCAATAATTTTTCCGCCAAGTCGTAAATTGATTACGGTCAATATTAGAAGGAAGTTGACCTGTATTTGTATGTAGGAAACCAGAATTTTGCTTATGAAAAGTTTTAGACATTTCTGCAATAGCACCATCATTTGTTTGCGTTAAATGATGTAAAACGATTGGGTTACCATCTAGTCCCTTTGGTGCTCTTCCTGTTGCCATTCGTTCTAAATTCGTACCACTATACTTTATTCCATTCTCTTCCCATTCAGAAATTTGGTTTGGATCTATCAAACTATCCTTTTGATATACGGTATTACCATTAAAGGAGGTTGGTGTTTGCTCCCAACTTGTTCTGTTCGCTTGGAAATATATCGAAGATTCGGTCGGAGAGGCAAGCTTTTCAGGCCATGCAATAGCAATATCGTCATTAAACTCAGTTGAAAATCTTGGCTGCCCAAGATCATTATAGGCAATATCACCCCCTTCAAATCTCGGACTATAAACCGTGCCGTCAGGGGCAGTGATGGTGTTATCTGTATTTTTGGTAAAGCCTGCTGGTGGGGTAAAATCATCCCA
>CAYZKX010000360.1:0-1791 GCA_964479055.1 uncultured Flavobacteriaceae bacterium | reverse complement strand
GTACAAAATAGGGTGCACAAAATGCAGAAATACAACAATCTTATTTTGGAGTTGGCAATAGTCACTTGAAAATAGTCGTAAAGGATAAAAAGAGCTTTCTAATAGAGTTTTTTTTTGTTATAAGATGTTTGCTATCTTTAAACAAAATGGTTGTATGACTTCATTTTTAAAAGCACTTAAGCAACGGCAAATACTAAAATCCACTCTTGCCTATTTGGTTGTTGCTTGGCTCATAATTCAAGTGCTAGCCATTCTTTTTCCTGTATTCAATGTAGCCAATTCCAATTTAAAAATCGTGATTATTGTAATGACTATTGGATTGCCAATTTGGATTGCTTTGAATTGGTTCTACCATATTTCATGGGATGGACTGGAAAGACGTAAAACGGAGGACTACGATTCTAAAGAGTTTGAGAAAAAGAAAATCACCTTAAATCGTATTATCATTGTTAGTTTGTCATTAGCCGTCGTATTGCTGGTTATCAATACCTTCCGATTACAAAATAAGATTGAAGCGGATAATGAACCACAATCTTCAATTGCAGTATTGGCCTTCACAGATATGAGTCCTGAGAAAGAACAGGAATATTTTTCAGAAGGCATCAGCGCTGAACTCACCACGCAATTGGCCAAAATAAAGGACTTAAAAGTAATTGATAGACGTTCTTCGTTTTCGTATAAAGGCAAGAATTTTGCTGCAAAACAAATTGGTAGTGAACTTGATGTATCACATATTTTGGATGGAAATGTCAGGGTCTATGGTAATAAAATTAGAATTGATGTACAACTTATAAAAGTAGAAGATGGTACTCATTTATGGCTAGAAACCTATGACAGAAATCTGGATGACATTTTTAAAATTCAAAATGAAATTGCTGACGAAATAATTAATCAGCTACAATTGGTTCTTGGAACATCAAATAAAAATATTACAGATAGACGTCCAACTAACAACCTAGAAGCTTATAAACTGTATTTGGAAGGACTTTATTATTTTAATTTGTCGCGGGTAGATCATATTGAAAAAGCGGTTTCCTTTTTGGAGCAAGCCGTGGTGCTTGATCAAGATTTTGCTTTAGCTAAAGCCCTATTGTCTCAAGCATATACCATTCACAATGTCTTTGTTGAATTTAATGATGATTGGGAAAGGAAAGCCTATGTGGCTTTTGAAGAAGCACTTTTTATTGACCCTGAATTAGCCGAAGCATATGTAGCTCGAGGGCAATGGCATTGGACACCTGCAAATAATTTTAATCACGAGCGGGCTTTGCTCGATTTCAATAAAGCATTAGAACTCAATCCTGGTTTGAGTACAGTTTACGAATCGTTGATGCTTGTACAATTACATGTTGGCTTATTTGACAAAGCCATAGAGAACGGTGAAAAAGGTGTGAAAATTGAACCAACAAATGTCTGGATTAGACATTTTTTGAGTGAGATCTATTTCTTTCAAGGGGATTATGACAACGCCTTAAAAGAGAATGCTATAATAGCTGGTAAATTTGATTCACCTTTTAGAGCAGCTTTAATGGCTCAGCTTCATATGTTTAAAGGCCAATTGAATGAAGCAGAGACCTTACTGCAAAAATGGTTATTAGAACACCCGCTAGAACCACACTTAAATAGTGCTTATGCCATTATTTTAGCCAAAAAAGGTGATTTTGATGAAGCAAATAAAAGAATGAAAATTGCTATAGATTATGAAGAATCCTTACGTCATGTTCACCATTTATATCACAATTTGGCAGGCGTTATGAGTGTTATGGGTAAATACCAAGAATCCATATCTTG
>CAYZKX010000359.1:0-1815 GCA_964479055.1 uncultured Flavobacteriaceae bacterium | reverse complement strand
CAATTCTTCTCAATGAAATTACTTGTAATCACTCTTGTTTTATTAGCTATTGCCATTGCAGGAATAGGCATTAAACTTTGGGCTAAAAAAGATGGTGAATTTGCTGGCACATGTGCCAGTCAAAATCCAATGCTTAATAAAGACGGTGAACCCTGTGGCTTTTGTGGAAAATTACCAAGTGAATTTAAAGATTGTAACGAACCTCAACATTCATAGATAATTGATGGTGACTACAATTCTGTTTTATCTCTTCATTGGAATTGTACTGATACAACTTTCCTATTATGGATTGATCTTTTCCAAATTCGCATTCTCAAAACCTGTTCGTTCTAAAAAGAAGAATATTCCAGTTTCAGTAGTGGTTTGTGCCAGAAATGAAGAAGCGAATTTAAAAGAGCTGATTCCTATTTTGTTAAAGCAAGACTATGCAGAGTTTGAATTGCTCTTAATTAACGATGCCTCAACGGATGATAGCCTAAAAATCATGAAGGATTTTGAAAATCAAAATCCAAATATTAAAGTAGTTGATGTTGTAGCGAATGACACTTTTTTAAGTTCCAAAAAATATGCGCTTACCCTAGGGATCAAAGCCTCTAAATATGACTTTCTACTTTTTACCGATGCCGATTGCAGACCCAATTCTAACCAATGGATAAAAGCAATGAGCAGTCGATTCACAAACACCAATTCCATTATTATAGGGTATGGGGCCTATAATAAGATAAAGGGAAGTCTTTTAAACAAACTCATTCGTTTTGAAACCGTATTAACTGCTATCCAATACTTCTCCTTTGCCAAAATAGGAATGCCATATATGGCTGTTGGCCGCAATCTGGCGTATCGTAAGGATGTATTTTTTAGCATCAATGGTTTTACCACTCACATGCAAATTCCATCAGGTGATGATGATTTGTTTATTAAAGAGGCTGCCAATGCTGAAAATACTGCAATTTGTTTTACAAAGAATAGCTTTACTACATCTCAACCAAAAACACGACTTAAAGATTGGCTGAATCAAAAAAGAAGGCACATACACACGTCCAACTATTATGCTCCCAATTTCAAATTTTTATTGGGTCTGTTTTATACCTCTCAACTCAGCTTCTGGGTTTTGTTGATTATACTTTTAACACTACAAATCAACATCTATGTGGTTATTAGTCTGGCTCTTATTAGATTATTATTGTTATTCCTGATCTTTGGATTCTCATCAAAAAAGTTTGATGAAAATGATTTGTTGCCTTATCTACCAGTTTTAGAAGTATTTTTAATTAGTTTACAATTGGTTATCTTTATCTCTAACCTTGCATTAAAATCGAATCGTTGGAGTTAAAAGAGGCCATTAATAAAGCCAAAGAGAACAATCAAATTGCTTTTAATTTTTTACTGGATACGTTTTGGAACGACGTGTTCAATTTCTTATTAAAACGTACTGAAAATGAGAATGATGCCGAGGATATTACCATTCAAACATTTTCTCGCGCTTTCGATAAAATCAAAACCTTTGACGACAGCTATAAATTCCAGACCTGGTTGATGACTATAAGTAAAAATATTCATGTGGATTTGATCAGGAAACAAAAGAAGTCGCTCTCAAGAGAGACCTCCAAAGATGAAGAAGAACGCGTTTTAAAAATTATTGATGAATCTCCAACTCCAGAAGACAAAATAATCACCGAACAAAATTTGGCCGAATTATTACGTGATATAAAAAAATTAAAACCACACTATCAGGAAGTCATTAACTTAAGGTACTTTCAAGAATTATCCTATCATGAAATTGCGGATACCTTAAACGAACCAATGAACAATGTG
>CAYZKX010000358.1:0-1819 GCA_964479055.1 uncultured Flavobacteriaceae bacterium | reverse complement strand
ATGAAGATCGTTATCAATAAGCAGGAATTGGAGGAACATGTAGTAGATCTGTTGCGCAAAATTCCAAATAATAAATTACTGTTAGACCACTATTTAGATGGTGCTATTGAAGCTGAAGCTGATGCCATTAGTGATGGCGAGAATGTTTACATCATCGGGATTATGGAACATATCGAACCATGTGGCATTCACTCAGGTGATAATAATGCAACATTGCCACCATTTAATCTTGGTAATCTGGTCATGCAGCAAATAAAAGACCATACCGTTCAAATAGCAAAAGCTTTGAATACTGTTGGTCTCATCAATATTCAATTTGCAGTTAAAGATGATAAGGTCTATATCATTGAAGCCAACCCAAGAGCCTCTCGAACGGTTCCATTTATTGCTAAGGCCTATGGTGAACCTTACGTGAATTATGCCACAAAGATCATGTTGGGCGAGAAGAAATTGTCTGATTTTGAGTTTAAACCACGATTGGAAGGCTATGCGATCAAACAACCAGTATTTTCATTCAATAAGTTCCCTAATGTGAATAAGAAATTGGGTCCAGAAATGAAAAGCACTGGGGAAAGTATATTGTTTATAGATAGCTTGCGGGACGATGAGTTTTACGACTTATATTCAAGAAGAAAGATGTACTTAAGTAAGTAATATCATCAGCCAAAAAAGCCGTATTTTTGTGTAAAAATAAAAATAGCTATGAAACAGAAATTACACGTATTATTAATTTTACTTTTAGTGACTGCTTTTAGTTTTTCACAAACAGAAACAGTGACTATAAATTGGGGATTCAATTCTGTACCTTTTCCTGAAGATGACAATGGCGTAGAAAATCAAGATACTTCAATAACTATTGAAGAAGGTGATACTGTTGTTTGGGATTGGTTGGATGCAGGTTTCCATAACGTAAAAAGTACCAGTGGACCAGAAGCATTTGGTACTGCGGGAGGCAATAATGACACCTTTCAAGGTCCTGACTTTGATTATCAATTCACATTTACTTTACAAGGAACGTATACCTTTGAATGTGTACCTCATGCTCCTATTATGTATGGAACTATAGTTGTAGTACCAGAGGGTACGTTAAGTACAAATAACTTTGAAGAGCCGGTTTTTAAGGTATATCCTAATCCAGGAACATCAGTATTAAATGTTTCAATACCATCATTATCAGGTGACAATCAAATTGAAATTTTTGATGTTTTAGGTAAGCGAATCTATTTTCAGAATTTAACGGATTTCAATACCATTATTAATATTTCTAAATGGCAAAGTGGGATGTATATTGTTAAAGTATCTAATGGCAATTCTATTCAAACCAAGCGCTTTGTAAAGCAATAATGTTTAAATAAAATTTGAAAAGCCATCTTCTAAGATGGCTTTTTTATGGTTGCGATTTAATTAAAATCGTCTGCCACTGCGCTCTTTGTCTTCTTCTACTTTAGTAATAAAATACTTAGTGTCACCTAGCCAGAAAATAGATTTATATCGTTCAAAGTAATATACTTTCACAAATTTACCTTGTAAATCATTTAAGTCTTTAATGACCTGTTCTTCATTATCTAGTACTGAAAATTCAAATAATTGGGCATCTGAAACACCTTGACTTATTTCTCCTTCCCAAGTTTTAAATAGTACTCCTTTATGACTAAATTTAACCAATTCTCCGGCACGAACACCTTCACTGTAAGGCACGTAATACACAAATGCAAAAAAGGCAATGCCTAAAAGAATAATACCAATAATTAATTTCTTTAAGAACTTTTTCATAATTCAATTGTCAAATTATAAGGAACCGCAATTTATGTTTAATTAA
>CAYZKX010000357.1:0-1822 GCA_964479055.1 uncultured Flavobacteriaceae bacterium | reverse complement strand
AATTAATACTTAAAATGAATAAAGTTTTACAATGTCTTTTAATCATTATGTTGTCTTGGCAAGTAAATGCTCAGAGTAATTCCAATGCAAGAATCATTGCGTCAAATCTAGGTAGTGCTGGGTCTTCCAATATGGTAGAAACGTCTCAGGGACGCTATTACATAAGTCAAAGTGTTGGGCAGTCTAGTGTAATAGGAACCTATCATGCCAATGGCTACTATTTGAGACAAGGTTACCAGCAACCGTTAGACAAGCTTGGTAGAATCACCAAGTTAGATATTGAGCTAAAAGCAAAGGTATATCCAAATCCATTTAGTAGAAACCTATTCATCACATTTAGTGATAGTATGATTGATGATATTTCAGTACGCATTTTTGATGTCAATGCAAGAATAATTCTCAATCAAAGCTATTTACCAACGCAACAATTAGAGTTGCAATTACAAGATATATCCAGTGGATCATACTTTTTAAATGTTTCCTCTGGTACTAGAAAATTTAGAACAAAACTCATTAAGCTATAAAATAAAAACCATTGATTATGAAAAAATTACTTACGCTCGCATTCTTTCTTTGTACTGTGTTTTTTGCCAAGGCACAGACGGATGGCATAACTTATCAGGCTGTTATAATTGATCCAGAAAATTTGGAATTGCCTGGTGTAGACTCAGAAGGTAATTATTTACCGAATACCACCATCGCAATACGATTTACAATTTATGATAGTGGTAACCAAATTGAATTTCAAGAAATACAGATCACCGAGACTGATGATTTTGGTAGAATAAACCTACTAATTGGTGAGGCAGAGCATGACTATTTTAAAGAAATTAGTTGGGATGGTACACCTAAGGATTTAAAAGTTGAGATTGACTTTGAGGCAGGTAGTAATTTTGAAGAAATGAGTCGAGAGGCACTCACCTTTTTGCCATATGCTTATCATAGAAATATTACAGCAACAGGAACTTTAACGGTTGATGATAAAACATTTTTAAATGGAGAAATGGAAGTACAAGGGCCTACCAATTTATTCAGTACGCTAACGGTTCATGATACCAATCCAACCTTACTTACTGGAACTTTAGATGTAGACGGTGATACAAATCTTAATGGTGCCTTAAACGTTAACAATACTAGTCCAACCGATCTCTCTGGTACTTTAAATGTAGATGGTGATGCATCGCTTAATAGTGATTTAGATGTGTTAAATGGACTTACAACGCTTAATGACCTTACTGTAAATGGACTAGCAGCTTTTGGGGACTTGACGGCTAATTATTTGTTTGTTAGAGATTCAACTAGATTAGAAGGAAAAACTGTTATTGATGGTATGGGAGATCAAATAACAATATTTTCTCAAATGACCACCCCTGAAGAAGGCTATGCAAGATATTACGATCATCCATTATTAATTGATGGCGGTACAAACGGATTAGCGATTCGTGTAAATGAACCAAGAAGAAATGGAACCAATTTTATTACGTTTTATGATACTGAAAGGGATGCACCATGGGGTAGAATAGAAGGAGAGATTGAAAGTGAATTTATTAATGACGCTAATTATCGTTTTGACCAGACTTCATTAGATTATGACATTTTTGATGCAGGCGTAGATTTAACTTTTTCAATTATAGATGGGGTAATTGCAGCTGGTGATTTAGCTGCTGCTCTAGCTGATGTTAGACCTTGTGCAGGATTAGGTGCATGTGTGGTAAGTCCCGGGCCAGCAATGATAGCAGCTGCAACTGCTCAGGTATTAATAGAAGCTGGGACAATTACTACATCATGAATGGCAGTTAGTGGAGCAAATGAGGCATAAGAT
>CAYZKX010000356.1:0-1840 GCA_964479055.1 uncultured Flavobacteriaceae bacterium | reverse complement strand
CTAATAAAAAGGCCAATACGGCATTGATTATTACAATATCAATAGTGCTTTCATTTTTCTTATCATTTTTCTTATTGAATTTTAATAATAGCGGAATTAATCAAGAAGGTGATTTTGACACTTTCCAACACGGTGTTTGGCATGGTACTTTTATTGCCATTACTGTCGCCTCTCCTATAATTGTTTTGAACGGATTATTTGGACAAAAATCATGGAAAAATATGCTGATTAATATCGTATATTGGATTATTACTCTGGCAATAATGGGAGGCATTTTGGATGCGATGAACCATTGGAAAAATGTTGTCATTCCAGAAGGTTCCTAATATATCAATTCACTTTTAAATAAGGATATATAATAATTAAGGAATTTAAAACGGTAGCCAACATTGTACGCAAATATTGAAATATGAATAAATTCAAATTGACAAATGAGAATAGTATTGGAGGACTATTCCTAATTATAGGCGCACTTGTTTTATTGACAACTATATACTTTGAATATAGCATTGGTTGGATTGGTATTCCTAGAACTGACGAAGAGACGAATCAATTTATCCTCAATAACTGGGAGGATTTGAAGCCAATTTGGACGTACCAAATGTTTAGTCATTTAATCTTCATTTTAGGATACTTTCTTTTACTAAAAAAAGCTAACCTGGTAATGCGAATACTATGGTCCATACTTTTGGTGTGTAGTCTTTTGGTGTTAGTTGCTTTTGGACTCACCCTTGGATCTTATTACCCAGCCTTAGAAGCTTATAATAATGATCCAACACTATTTGAAACGATTCGAGGTGGCATAGGATATCTGTATCAATTTGGGCGCTACGGACTTTTATTATTGGTTGTTGCTTTCTTAGTGGAAACATTGAATAAGCATGGTAAAATCTCCAAAGTGTTCGGGCTGTCTTTTTTAGCAGTCATTATCATACTTATAGTAATTGGTTACATGTTGGGTATTTCAATTAAGGTAGTTGGTACTGCTATTATCCTTTTACCATTAGCAATTGGATATGCCTATTTCAAGAGTGTGGATGAATAAATAAAAAATAACGAAGGCACAACAAATTTAAAGTTCAATCATTCTAAACCTTACAATGGCCATTGAACCGTGGAGTAAATTTTTGATTAGAAAATATATAAAAGAACATCAAATCAATGTGAAATGCGAAAGTTAGTAACCCTCACCTTTGTTACAGTCACTATTTTCCTGTTGACATCCAACTACAGTTTTGGTCAAAACATAAAACAAGTAGACTCCGTAAGGCATCAGTTGTTGAGTGTTGCACGAGAAATAATGACCTCTTCAGGAAACTGCGCGCTGATCACTCAAGATCAAGATGGTCGGGCAAGAGTGCGCGTTATGGATCCTTTTCCTCCAGAAAATGATTTTACGGTTTGGTTTGGAACTAATCCAAAAAGCAGAAAGGTCACTCAAATTAAAAATGACCCAAGAGTGACTTTGTATTATTTTGATCACAAGGCTTCCGCATATGTAACCATTCATGGGATAGCCCAATTAGTAGATGATCCTAATGAAAAAGAAATACGTTGGAAGGAGGCATGGAAACTTTTCTATCCCGATAAACCTGATGGTTACCTGTTAATTAAAGTTACATCCGAGTATTTAGAAGTGATAAGCGAATCTCATGGTATCACTGGTGATCCTGCAACTTGGAAGCCACCTATTGTGAAATTTGAATCTAAAGATTAATGTGATTGGCCCAAAATACTTTGAAATCTATTACTATCATTTATTAAAGATAGACGTTGTTCACACCACATTGAGTCAATCTCTTTTAATTTCAGTTAGTTTGTTATGGTAATAATTATTACT
>CAYZKX010000355.1:0-1858 GCA_964479055.1 uncultured Flavobacteriaceae bacterium | reverse complement strand
GTGTCTTACCTACACCTGTTTGACCTAAAAATATAAATGAACCAATTGGCTTATTAGGGTCTTTTAACCCAGCTCTATTTCGTTGAATAGCCTTCACTACTTTAGTTACGGCATCATCCTGGCCAATCACTTTTCCTTTGATCAATTCGGGTAATTGGGCGAGCTTGTTACTTTCGGTTTGTGCAATTCGGTTAACTGGAATTCCAGTCATCATTGAAACCACATCGGCAACGTTTTCTTCGGAAACTACTTCACGATGTTGTTTAGAATCTTCTTCCCATTTAGATTGTGCCTCAGAGAGACTTTTTTCCAATCGTTTTTCATCATCACGCAATTTAGCGGCTTCTTCATATTTCTGTTTCTTAACAACCGTATTTTTTGTTTGCTTAACATCTTCCAATTGCTTCTCCAATTCGAGTATTTGATCAGGAACATCAATATTGGTAATATGTACGCGTGACCCAGCTTCATCTAAAGCATCGATGGCTTTGTCTGGTAAAAAGCGTTCGGTCATATATCTGTTGGTCAACCGCACACAAGCTTCAATAGCCTCATCAGTATAATCAACATTGTGATGGTCTTCGTATTTACTCTTGATATTATTCAATATTTCGATGGTTTCTTCTACACTTGTAGGCTCAACCAACACTTTTTGGAAACGCCGTTCTAAAGCACCATCTTTTTCTATGTATTGACGGTATTCATCTAATGTTGTGGCACCAATACATTGTATCTCGCCACGTGCCAAGGCAGGTTTGAACATATTGGAGGCATCTAAGCTTCCAGTTGCTCCACCAGCACCTACAATAGTGTGTATTTCGTCAATAAATAGAATGATATCGTCATTTTTCTCTAGTTCATTCATCACCGCTTTCATGCGTTCTTCAAATTGCCCTCTATATTTGGTCCCAGCCACCAAACTAGCCAGATCTAGTGTAACCACACGCTTGTTAAATAATATACGTGAAACTTTGCGTTTAATGATACGCTCGGCTAATCCCTCAGCGATAGCCGATTTACCTACACCAGGCTCACCAATTAATAGTGGATTATTTTTCTTACGTCGGCTTAAAATCTGTGAAACACGTTGTATTTCCTTTTCACGGCCTACTACAGGGTCTAACTTTCCTTCTTCGGCCATTGCGGTTAGATCACGTCCGAAGTTGTCTAAAACAGGCGTTTTAGACTTTTTTTGGCTCTTACTTGTTGATTTACTAAATGGATCGTCCTTTGCATCTTCATTGGCAGTCGCATCTTCATCAGAGAAAGATTCGGCTTTAGGAGCATCCAAAAAGTCATCGTCATTAGCGATCATATATTTGAATTGTTCTTTTACGTTGTCGTAATCCACTTTTAGTTTATTGAGAAGTTTAGTTGTTGGGTCGTTCTCATTTCGCAAAATGCATAACAGTAAATGCGCCGTATTAATAGAAGTGCTTTGAAATAATTTAGCTTCTAAAAACGTGGTCTTGAGAGCGCGTTCAGCTTGTCGTGTTAAATGCAGGTTCTTTTTTTCATTTGATGATACGGTAATATTTGGGTTAGCTGGGCTTAGGATTTCCACCTTGCGTCTTAAATGATTAAGATCGATATCCAGTGCATTTAAAATGTCAATGGCCTTGCCATTGCCGTCACGTAACAAGCCAAGCATGAGATGTTCAGTGCCAATAAAATCATGGCCTAAGCGCAATGCTTCCTCTTTACTAAATGCAATTACATCTTTTACTCTTGGTGAAAAATTATCATCCATAAACTTGTTCCTTTCTGAATTAAAAATAAATAAAAACATGTAACTAAGGGCAAAAACTGTACCTTATTTATTCCAACTACTGCTAATAGACAAAAAATACTTTAAAAA
>CAYZKX010000354.1:0-1903 GCA_964479055.1 uncultured Flavobacteriaceae bacterium | reverse complement strand
TAGATGGTGTTGAGTTTGTTGATACCCAAATTGTTCCTGGGATTAATAATTTTGGTTGGATTGGATTATTAGCAAGAGATGCAAACAATGAAGAAATTTTCATATCAGTTAGATATAATGCAACACCAGGTACTTACCCTCTAAATGCAACTACAGAGCTATCCGGTTTTGACTATTCTCCAAGTTTTCAGGATTTTCATTATGGAGAAGGGACGGTGACTATTTTGATCCATAATCCCGAAGATAATTTTTTAATGGGAACATTCAATTGTACAGCAATGCCTCATCTTGGAGGTGTAGGAACCTATGAAATAACCGAAGGCCAATTCTGTGTCACCTACTTAGACGGAACGTTTGACGGCGATTAACCTATATTAAATTACGTATTCTACTATTTTATTGTAATACGATTTACTTTCTTTTAATAATGGTATAAGATGATTAGGAAATGTCTCTGACTTCGGTTTATATTTTTGAAAACCACTTGATTTATGCACATTACTATACCAATATTTTGCCCAAATCCCATCTTCCTGACGTTTTTGTGGTTGCCAATTCAACATAGAGGGTTCAAAAGATATTTCAATAAATTGGCATAGTTTTTTTAAGGTACCCTCTGGATTGTCTAATACCATTCTAGAATCCAATACTGTAAAAGGTATATCTTCTTTTTTAAAGTAGTTTATTAAATCTACATGAAGGGCGTAACCAACATCGTCAATAGTTGGATTTTGGATTACCTTATCAAATGAAGGTAACATATCTCTTGGATCTCTGGTCAAAATAATGTTAATGGTATCTTTCATGAACTCACGGTCCAAGTCTAATAGATGGTGTGTCATATGCTTAAAAAACAACACAGGTTTTTCTACATTAGACATCATGGCGTTCACAACTTTATCTCCACTATTTTCCATAGTCGCTAATATATCTTCAGCTCCAGGATGATAACGATGTGCCTCCGGATGATGCTTTAAATAATATGCATATAATGGTTCATCATAAACTTTGGTGTCAGTTCGTTGCGCAAACGAATACATTAAAGCCGTTGAAATATTTCTTGGTCCAGACCAAAGACATATGCGTTTTAATTTATCCATGATTGACTGTTGTTTCGATTAACGATTCATAAAGATTACTTAATTCTTTGGTCATTTTTCCAAAAGTTCCATCTCCAATGACTCTCCCATCGATTTTGGTGACAGGT
This sequence comes from uncultured Flavobacteriaceae bacterium, assembly GCA_964479055.1. Classification (GTDB taxonomy): domain Bacteria; phylum Bacteroidota; class Bacteroidia; order Flavobacteriales; family Flavobacteriaceae; genus CAYZKX01. The sequence continues at coordinate 696 of CAYZKX010000354.1, read as the reverse complement.
GTAAGACCACCAAAAGTACCAGTTACAAAAGCTTCATCTGCACCATAAACATCAAATAGTGAAAAATCCTTTTCATAACATGGAATATTATTCAATCGGCAGACTTCTATAACCTTAGCCCTTGTAATTCCATTCATGCAATATTTGCTTGTAGATGTCCAAACTTCATCATTTCTAATAATGAAAAAATTTGTAGCATTACATGTTGAAACGAATCCATTTGCATCGAGCATAAGTGCTTCATCAGCACCTGCTTCGATGGCTTGAATAAGAGCTTGGACTTCATGTAATTTACTGTGACAATTTAATCTTGGATCTAAATAATCTGGAGACCCTCTTCTGATAGTACTTGTAAAAAGGGTTATTCCTTTTTCTTTTGACTCCTTTGAGGCTGTTTTAAATTCCGGAATAATTACCACATTAGGTCCAGAAATTGTTAGCCTAGGGTCTTGAGAAGGCGTTTTCTTTATTCCTCGAGTTACCATTATTCTAACATGGACTCCATCGGTCATGTTATTTGCTTTCAACGTATTCCAAACTTGGTCAGTTAACTCTTGTTTTGAAAAAGGCAACGACATACCAACTGTGGCTGCAGATTGCCATAAACGATTGAAGTGATCGTCTATAAACACTAAAACACCATGATGAAGTCTTAGTGCTTCCCATACACCATCTCCTACAAGATAACCACTATCA
>CAYZKX010000353.1:0-1908 GCA_964479055.1 uncultured Flavobacteriaceae bacterium | reverse complement strand
GCCATTAGCCTTAGCATTTTTTTTATTTTCATAGTGTAATTGTAAATGCATCTTATAAGCTAAGACGCCATTTGAATAAGAATTAGTATAGTTTTTGACTACATAAACAGTACACTATGCCTTGTGATAAAGCTGCTTTTTGGAATCTTTTGAAAAAACTGTTGAATGAAAATTAAAAATCTCAAAAGCCGAGTAATTGAATGTATAAGATGTATAGTAACCTTTAGCCTTTGTGTTCTTAATGTATAAGTAGGTCTCTAAAACAAAATCATAAAAGCGATTTGATTTTTTAGAGGAAACCCAATTTGTATTGTTAAATGAGGCTGTTTTATTAGGACTTACAGCACTTCCTTCAATATATAAACTTATAGTAACGGCATTGGAAGGAGTGGAATTTGCATAGGTTGAAAAAGATACCAGACTCAGAAAGAGTGATAATAGATAAACTAAAATGGTATTCTTATGACAATGCTGCATAACCAAATATATAAAATATTGGTCATTAGTTGAGTTGTCTTAGACCTTCATATACTATGATGCTTACCGCATTAGCTAAATTTAGACTTCTAATTTGGGAACTAAACATAGGAATTTTAAACAGCTGAGATTTCTTTTGTTCTATGAGGTCTTTTGGTAATCCCACAGATTCTTTTCCAAAAACTAAAAATATATTGTCTTGAAATGATATATCCCAATGCGATTTTGTGCCATGACTCGATAGAAATACCATATTAGCTCCTTTATTAACTGTAAAAAAGTCTTCGATTGAATCGTAGTATATGACTTCGAGGTGCTGCCAATAGTCGAGTCCAGCACGTTTAAGACGCTTGTCGTCAATTTCAAATCCAAAGGGTTTTACCAAATGGAGTTTAGATCCAGTAGCTAATGCAAGCCGTCCAATATTTCCTGTATTATTGGGTATCTCTGGTTCTATTAATACAATATTTAGTGGCATAATGCTCGATAGATTATCCTAATGTAAAACACTATCTACAAATGATTTAATATCATCTGTACCTTTTTGTGTTACATGTTTAATAAAAGCACTACCAATAATAGCGCCTTTAGCATACGTTGTTGCTTGTGTGAAAGTGTCATTATTAGAAATACCAAAGCCAACAATCTGCGGATTATTGAGATTCATAGCATCGATTCGTTTAAAATATTCAGATTGAATATCACCAAAACCAGTTTTTGCTCCAGTTGTACTTGCGGAGCTCACCATGTATATAAAACCATCAGAAATAGAATCTATATATCGAATGCGTTCGTCTGAAGTCTGAGGTGTTATTAAAAACACATTAATTAAACCGTATTTTTCGAAAGTAGATTTGTACTGTTCGTCATAAACATCGGCAGGTAAATCAGGAAGGATTAAGCCGTCTATTCCTATCTCTTGACATTTTTTACAAAAGGCTTCAACTCCATACTGCAAAACAGGATTAAAATAACCCATTATAATCAAAGGAATTGATACCGATTGACGGATGTCTGCCAATTGTTCAAATAATCGCTCCGTAGTCATTCCATTTTTTAAAGCGGCTGTTGAACTTTCTTGTATGGTTGGTCCATCAGCTAAAGGATCACTAAATGGTAACCCTATTTCTATCATGTCAACACCAGATTTTTCTAAATCTTTAATAATGCTAACGGTATCATTAATATTAGGATAACCTGCAGTAAAATATATGGAAAGAAGCTTCTTGTCTTCCTTTAATTTTTGATTAATTCTGTTCATACTTATAACTTAAAGTAGTCAATATAATTTTGTAAATCTTTATCTCCTCGACCCGAAAGGCTAATCACAACAATATCTTCTGGCTTAAATGTTTTGTACTCAAAAATTGCTAACGCATGGCTTGTTTCAATTGCTGGTATGATGCCTTCCAATTGTGCTAGCTCTAAACC
>CAYZKX010000352.1:0-1922 GCA_964479055.1 uncultured Flavobacteriaceae bacterium | reverse complement strand
TTCTACTTCATCTTGAGGATTAATGCCCAGCACATAACGCTTATAAAAGTCCATGGGGTTTCTAATATACTGTGTTAATGAAGTTGGAGAAAACCCACTTTTAGATAAGGATTCAAGCTGTTCCAGTAGCACTTTGGTTTTCATTATTTGATGACTTGTGTTTTGAATTACAGGAACTACAGGAGAGATCACTTGATGCTCTATTTGGTGTTGCCCCTCAATTTCTAATTGTGTTATGAAGCGGCTTTTTTCACCTCCGTTTAAAACATCAGGCTCTGTGTTATATAATAAATAGACATTTTTAGCATATTGTAGCAAGCGGTAAAAATGATAGGCATAAACGGCATCCTTCTCTTTATAAGTTGGAAGTTTATTCTCAATCTTCACATCAAAGGGAATAAATGAATTTTGTCTTTTACCAGCGGGTAAAACACCTTCATTGACTGATGTAATTATAAGCGTGTCAAAATCAATTACACGAGTCTCTAGCATACCCATAATTTGAAGCCCTTCAAGAGGCTCACCTTTAAAATCAATAGTTTCAGATTTTACAATGTCCTTGAAAACTTCAGCAAGAACCTTAGTAGAATTAATAAAGCCATACTTTTGATTCAAATTACTTATAGAACTGAAAATGGAATGAAAGCTATATTGATATTGCAAGGCGATGCTATTGCCATTGGTTTGCTTTTCGGTCATCGCTTTCATTAATAATAAGAGCTTTTGACAGTTGGCAATTCCAGTTTTAGGTTCATTGTTCCATGAGTCGAACAATAAGCGAATAACAAGACTATTCTCAGGGATTTGTTCAATTATATTTTCAATCGAAACAAAAACGAAATTATTATCTTTTAAATAATTCAAAATAATTTGAGTTGAATTACCTGTAAATAATTCAACCACATAAGGATGCATGATCACGTCAATTAAATCCTTGTAATAAATGCTGCTTTTGTTTTTTGCTTGAAAAGCAAACAACAATTCGAAAAGAGTATATAAAGGCGTTTGCTTTAATTGCAAGCCCATGGTAACATTTAATTTACTAATAGTTCTTGGAATGGATGTGAGCGTAGGTAGGAGTAATGATTCATCATTTAAGACCACTCCAATGGTGCTTAGCGGTGTGTTTTGGTCACACAACGATTCTAAAAGTTCACCAACATATTTAGCCTGACCTATGTTTTTTGCAACACCAATACACTTAATAGTTTTCAATTCCGAATAATTATTGGTCTCCCATTGAAAAGCATGGGTTCTAAAATATTTCCATTTTTGATACGAACGAATAAAGTGACCAACATCAGGCTGTGAGATCAATGCCATATCAATATCCCAATAAATAGACGCCATGCCCACATGGAGTAATTCTTGTATTATCAGCTCCTCGGCCCGATTAAGCGCATTGAATCCAACAAAGACGTAATGCTGGTTAGAATGTGATTGAATAAAGGATTCAAGTTGGTCAACCGCAACTCTGTAAATTAAACCATCATAACCCAAATCTAAATCAGTCAATTTCTGGGTCAACGCAGTGTAATAATTACTTAAACTTTTCCAAAACGCGATGTGATTGTTTATTAATGCCGTTTGATTTTTTTCTAATGACCAATGGTCTCCTTCAATTTCTTTGATCGCAGTGATATAGTTGAAAATGGCATCTGGCTCAACAAGGAAGCGATCAATTTCATTGAAATCTTGAAGCAATGTTTGCGCCCATTTGACAAAGACATCAAAGCTTTCACTTTCCGAACTATCGGTTTGCTCTATGTAGACACTGTAAAGTTCAAAAAGGGTCTCTAAAGGAGATGTTTTTGTCAATCCAGATAAGTCTTGAACGAGCTCTTCAATACTTAAAGTGATTGGAGCAAATGACGTTTGTTGTATGAGATTAGAAAATTCTTTTTTAAGAAATATCCCTGCTC
>CAYZKX010000351.1:0-1923 GCA_964479055.1 uncultured Flavobacteriaceae bacterium | reverse complement strand
ATGCTACCTTAATCGGTTGGGCAACTTTAGAGAGTGGAGAAACAGAAATTCCAACTGATTTAACGTTGAATGCAGATGCTAGCTATTGTATAAGTGAAGCGGTAAGAGCTACCTTAACAAGTGCGCCTTATAATTGGACAATTAACGATGCCGGAAGAAATTGTGAAGGAGATGCATTTATTACTACATGGTTAGTTGGAGCTAGTGAATCGATTGCCATATCTATAAATACAGATTACACCTATGATTATACCGTAGATTGGGGAGATGGAACAACTAGTGCAAACCAAACAGGTGATATTACACATACTTATGCAGCAGCAGGAACCTACACGGTTAGTATTATTGGAGATTTCCCAGCGATAAATTATAGAAATTTAGATGATGATGCTATCAGAGCACGTTTACAAACTATTGAGCAATGGGGAACTCAGCAATGGCAAACCATGCGTTTTGCTTTTGATAGTTGTACGAATCTGAAATTAAATGCAGATGATGTGCCAGATCTATCACAAGTTACTTTAGCAGATTACATGTTTGTTAGATGTGAGAATTTTGAAGATTTAAAAGACAAGATAGGTACTTGGGATATGAGAACAATTACTGAGATTTCTCATATGTTTAAAGACAATTATATTTTTAATGAAGCTATTGGAACTTGGGTGTTTGAAAACTTAGTAGATAGTTACGATACCTTTAACGATGCACATGCGTTTAATCAAGATATTTCTAATTGGAATATGTCTACAGCTGAAGATATTGAAAGTATGTTTGAAAATGCCACTGCATTTAATCAAGATATTTCTAATTGGGATATTAGTAATGTAGATCATATAGATGATTTGTTTAACGGAGCTTCTTCTTTTGATCAAGACTTATCAGCTTGGGATATAAGTGAAGTTGATGACATGCAACGATTCTTCAAGGATTCTGGAATGTCTCAAGAGAATTATGATGCTACATTAATCGGTTGGGCTACTTTAGAAACTGGAGAAACCCAAATTACAACAGATATTACTTTAGATGCTAATGTGGGATATTGTTTAAGTGAAGCAGCACATGATACGTTAACAACTACTTATAATTGGACGATTAACGATGGAGGAAGAGATTGTCCTGGAGATGCATTCATTACCACTTGGTCAGTCGGAGCTAGTGAGTCTGTTACTATTCCTGTACATACAAGTTATACCTATAAGTATAGTGTAGATTGGGGAGATGGTACTCAAAGTATTGCACAAGCAGATGAAGTAACACATACCTATGCAACAGCAGGAACGTATACCGTTAGTATTACTGGAGATTATCCAGCAATCGCTTTTAACTTCAATTACGATGATGCCAAAAAAGTAGGTTTACAAACGGTAGAACAATGGGGAACGCAAGAATGGTTATATGTAAGTTATGGGTTCTATAAATGTATCAACTTAAAATTAAATGCCGATGACACACCAAACCTTTCCAACCTTACTAATGTTAGCGCAATGTTTTCAGAGGCAAGCAATTTTGAAGATCTAAAAGATCAAATAGGAAATTGGGACATGACGAATATTGAAAACATTTCTAGTATGTTTAAAGAAACGACTAAATTCAATGAAAATATTGGTGGTTGGACGTTTACGAATTTAAGACAGTTAGATTTTGCTTTTCAAGGAGCATCCGCTTTTAATCAAGATATCTCGAATTGGGATATGTCTAATGCAGAAAAAACAAACCGTATGTTTCAAAATGCAACAGCATTTAATCAAGATGTAAGTACTTGGAATGTGAGTGCTTTAGAGAATACAGATTATATGTTCGATGGAGCTACAGCATTTGATCAAGATCTATCTAATTGGGATATTTCAAGTATAACCACTATGGATTTAATGTTTACAAACACAGGTTTATCACAAGAAAACTATGACAAAACATTAATCGGTT
>CAYZKX010000350.1:0-1931 GCA_964479055.1 uncultured Flavobacteriaceae bacterium | reverse complement strand
GACTTTACCTCTCCTGCTAGGACAACTTGACCAGTTGTAACAAGGGTTTCACAGGCAACCTTTGAATCGGGATCAAAAGCTAAAAAATTATCAATTAATGCATCACTAATTTGATCAGCTACTTTGTCTGGATGTCCTTCAGACACACTTTCTGATGTAAATAAATATGGCATATGTTTTCTAATTGTTGGTGAAGATTTGACGATAGACCAAAAGGAAGTTTACACTGCCTTTAGCATTTTTTAATGAGGTTGCAATCAGTCAAATCCATCCTCCGAAAAATGTCTTGGCAAAAGTAAAAAAATTAAACTTTTTAAACATGAAAAGTTTTATTAACATAGAAATTATAATTAGCATTATTAGCACATCGTAATTGATGCAGAGTGCTAATATCCTTAAAAAAGCCTGTGTCAAAATTGATTCAGGCTTTTTTAATACTAAAAAAGATGTTTGGGTGTCATAAAATATTAAAACTAAATAATTGATTATCAATAAAATGAGAATAATATAGCTTAAATGAATTTAGATAAACTTATTGAATTGAAATCCCAATTTAAAAAGGTTGGAATAATTTCGAATTATATAGAAGATAACAATGTATTACAGTGATAACAGTATAGTTTTTTATAACGGAGAATTTGTAAATGCAAGAGATTTAAAAGTTAGTGGTTACAGTCAAACATTGCATTACGGTAATGGCGTCTTTGAAGGAATGAGAGCATATAAAACATTAAATGGTGCAAAAATATTTAAATCCTTTGAGCATTTTGAAAGATTGAAATTTGGCGCTGAAATAATGGACATAACTTTTAAGTATTCACCTGAAGAATTAACTAATATCACTTACCAACTACTAGAAAAAAACAATCTTAAGGATGCCTATATCAGACCTTTGATTTCCACCGGAGCAGATATGTCACTATTGACCTCTCAAGAAACCAATTTTATTATTCAATGTTGGGAGTGGGGAAAATATATGGGTGATAATTTACTAAGAGTTAAAACGTCAAAGTTTCAAAGACCAAACCCGAAATCATGTATTGTTGAAGCTAAGGTAACAGGACATTACGTTAATTCCATTTTGGCAACAAATGATGCTAAAAAAAGTGGATATGATGAAGCTTTGCTTCTTGATATGAATGAAAACGTTGCGGAGTGCTCTGGGGCGAACGTGTTTATGGAAAAAGGAGGCAAGTTATTTACACCTCCTAAAGGTCATATCATGCCAGGTATTACAAGATCAACCATTATAGAGATCTGTAAGGAAGAAGGAATTCCTGTAGAAGAAACACATTTTACTATTGATGTTTTAAAGAGTGCAGACAGTGCATTTTTTACGGGAACTGCAGCTGAGGTTGTTGGTCTACAATCAATTGATGATTATGAGTTTCCAATGGACTGGTTCAAAACCTTGGGCTACAGATTAATGCATTTATATAAAGAAGAAGTATTAGGGTTTAGAAAAAATAAATTGTCTAAAACAGGATGAATAATTTAAACAAGTACAGCAAAACAGTAACTCAGGATCCAACTCAGCCAGCTGCTCAGGCAATGCTACACGCCATTGGATTAACAAATGAAGATTTCAACAAGCCTTTGGTAGGCATTGCAAGTACTGGTTACGAAGGCAATCCGTGTAATATGCATCTTAACGACTTAGCTAAATTGGCTAAACAAGGCACTAAGAATCAAGATGTTGTTGGCCTCATTTTTAATACTATTGGTGTTAGTGATGGTATTTCAATGGGAACTCCTGGAATGCGCTATTCATTGCCTTCACGAGATATTATTGCAGATTCAATGGAAACTGTTGTTCAAGCAATGAGCTACGATGGCTTAATAACGGTTGTTGGTTGTGATAAAAATATGCCTGGAGCTTTAATGGCGATGATACGCCTAAACAGACCTTCAATTTTGGTCTATGGTGGCAC
>CAYZKX010000349.1:0-1938 GCA_964479055.1 uncultured Flavobacteriaceae bacterium | reverse complement strand
TTATATAGGTGCTGGCTTTTTCTTTCCTAATATTGACACCGCATTACGAATAGATTCAAGCATAGGCATTGGTACCGAGATCAATCTAGAAGACGATCTTAAACTGGATGAGAATATTCAAGTCTTCAAATTTGGCGCGTTGGTAAAAATTTCGCCAAGATCGCAACTACTTGCTGGCTTTACGGCCATCGATCGCAGTCAAACCCTAACCCTAGAAGAGAACATTGAAGTTGGAGACACTATATTTTATGCAGGTTCTAATGCTAGAATAAAATTTGATGTCAATTATTTTGCGCTGACCTGGCGCTATTCTTTTTTTAACGAGAAAAATTGGAATGCCGGACTCTCATTTGGTGCGCGCGTGATGGATATCAATTCCAGTTTCAATGCACTTCTTAATGATGATTCCTATTTTGTTGAAGAAGGAATCATAGCACCTGCAGTACTGTTTGGAGTCCATGGTAGTGCTTATCTCACGCCGCGATTATTGGCACGATATTCTTTAGAATATTTGTATTTGGACATCAAGGGAATTGATATCACAATACTAGAATCTACGGCTACAGTAAGTTATTTTATCTTTAAGAATGTCGGAATTGGTTTGGGTTATTCTACCAATAATTACAGGTTAAGGAACATTCCACTTAGTGATGATTTTGATGGAAAGGTCATCTTTGGATTTGGTGGGTTTAACCTTTATATCACAGCACGTTTATAATGCCTTATTCTTTACCATCGACATAATCTTGCAAATACGAATACCTTTCGGTCAATTTACCATTTGCTGTGATCTTAGCTCGCTTGAGGATACCTCGTTCATCATTATTAAAAAACGCTGGTAGTACATGCTCAACAAACATATCCCCAAATCCCTCACTCGCATCTTTGGGTAATTCGCATGGCAAATTATCTACCGCCATTACAGTGATGGCATTATTAGCATTAAATGGAACCTCACTTTCAGTTACAGGATCATAACCGTAAAATGGATCGGCGATAGTAGACGCCCTTAATGTAGAAGCCACTGGCCCATCCACATCACAACTTATATCGGCCACTAAATTGATACGGAATTCAGGATGTTTAGCATCTTCTCGTGTAAACAAGTAAGGTGCACCATTTCCATAAAAATGACCAGCAACAAACATATCGGTTTCCTTAGCATATGGCATAAAATTACTCTCGTAGCCTGAAGGATCCTTATAAAATGCCCATTTATCACCTACTTTACCATCAGTTCGTTTATTATACTCCATCACATCTACCATACAATATACAGGTTCATGAAATTGAGAGGTCAAATATAAAGCGTCACTAACTTCCTTTATATTAAGATGATCCAAAATTTCTTTTGCTCCCAATGCTACTTTTCCAGTTCCCGACAATAAGATCTTAATATTTGGAATAGTAATTCCATCCAATTCAGCTTTCATAGCATTAAGATCCGCTAATGTTTCCACTTTGGGTAAATCAAACAGCTGATCGCGCATTCCTAACGCTCGTAAACCATTATAGGTGCCCACCAATCCGGCATAACGTCCAAATCCAATTAATCGAGCACCACTTTTTTTAACGATGGTCTCGTGATCGAACATCTCAATATTTTTATCAAGCATCACCTTTAATAATGTTCTGTTATACGGTTGTTTTTTTATGGTGTGGGAGAAATAGAAATATTTTTTATTAGGTATGAGTTGATCTATTGGTACTTCCTTGACGCCTATTAAAACATCACAATCACTCACATCATGAGTGACCTCAAACCCTAAAGACGCATAGGCTTCATCAGGAAAAATTCGAATATCACTGGATTCTACAACAAAAGAAGCTTGTGGAAACAGATCTCTCGCTTCGGCAAGCTTTTGAGGTGACATAACCACACGACGATCTGGCGGATTTTTGCGTTCTTTAAGTAAGGCGAACTTCATAAAATAAGTT
>CAYZKX010000348.1:0-1963 GCA_964479055.1 uncultured Flavobacteriaceae bacterium | reverse complement strand
CTGTCTTTAAGTATGGTAATTTTTTCACAAACCTATGAGCCTTTTGCAATTAGAAAGCAAGTAGAGACTAAAGGAAGTATGCTTGTTGTAGGAAATAATATTCTAGGTCAAAATAACCTTCCAAATAATGACAATTCCATAGATAATGACATGATCAATATGCAATATATTGATATCGATAATGACATGTCAACCTTCAATTCTAGTAGTGCAAATGTAGTTTTTCAACCTCACGAGGATGGGTCTCCAGTTGAGTGTTATGGAGTGGCTTATGCAGCTTTATATTGGGGAGCCTTGTTACAAGAAGGAGATAGATCTAATATAAATTCTGTAAAATTTAAAGTCCCTCACAGTTCAAATTATATTGACATTGATGGGACCTTGATTTACGATGCAGATATTTTACCAATCGTTTCTGAGCCAGGTGAACCTGGAAATACTCCATATGCCTGTTATGCAGAAGTTACAGATATTTTAAATGGTTTAACAGATATAACTGGTGAATATACTGTAGCCAATATCGATTCTAGTGAAGGATTTAATTTCTCTACAGGTTTATCGGCTGGTTGGACATTATTTATAATTTATGAAGATCCGGATTTAGATACCAAGTCATTCACAACTTTTGATGGTTTTAGTCATATTTATGATGGTCATCAACTAACGGTTCCTGTAAGTGGTTTTATGACGCCACAAGATGGTCATATCGATCTTCAATTTGCCTATGCAACATTAGATGGCGATAAGACAAAAAGAGCTACAAAGCTTGAAATTAATGGAAAGGAAGTAACAACACCTTTAAGAGGTCCTGCAAATAGATTTTTTGGTTCTGTTATAGAAAACTATAATGGAATTCAATATCCGCGTAATCCAGAAGGTAGTAATACTTTAGGGTATGATACAGGTATGCTTGAAATTTTTAATTCTGAGCCTGAATACATTAATAATGGCGATACAACTGCTGATTTTAGATTACAAGTGGCACAAGGTCAAGCCGATCCTATTTTTGCTTTTTTTAGTGCTTTTGCAGTTGACGTTATTTCTCCTGAAATTATATTAACCAAAACCGTAGAAGATGAATTTGGTAATGATATTAATGGTAATGATGTTTTTTTAGGCGACAATTTATTTTACGAAATAACATATCAAAATATCGGAAATGAAGATATAACCAATTTTACAATTACGGATATTCTTCCGGATAATATAATTTTCGATCCATTTACAGATATTGACTATTCTAGTTCTGGTGGCGCGCAATTACTTTCTTATGATCCACTAACTAATACTATTGTTTTTTCAATACCTGATGAATCTGTAGAAGTCGGCGATCCAGAATTTACAATTAGACTGGCAGTTCAGATTGTAGCAAACTGTTATGATCTGAGTCAAGCCTGCTCAAACGAAATAACAAATCAAGCTTTTGGAACTTATACGGGTTCAATTAGCGGTATAACTATAGAAGAACAGGCTAGTTATGTTGATTTTGAATGTAACACAGAACCGCAGCCTACAAATTTTCTTGTAGATATATCAAATTGTAGTTTTGAACGAGAAGAAGTTTTATGTGGATCTAGTGTAGAATTAACTGCTGCAGATGGCTACGATTCTTATTCATGGTCAACAAGTCCGACAGGAACTCCTGTAATAGGAAATACACAGACGATTACAGTAACATCTACTGGAACTTACTATGTTACTAATACTACAAATTCTACATGTACTTCAATAGAAGAAGTTATTAATGTCGTTTTATATGGAACAACGCAAACTAATCCTGTTATTCCATACGCTGATGAAATTGTGACATGTCCAAATGATGGAAAATTATTGCCTCTAATATTCCTTTGTGGTATAAATGATACCAGAGAAATTATTACAGGTATTAGTGATGCTTCTTCAATTATTTGGGAACAATTAGACGAGTCTAGTTGTGCTGCAGTTGCAGATGCTGATTGTGCAA
>CAYZKX010000347.1:0-1967 GCA_964479055.1 uncultured Flavobacteriaceae bacterium | reverse complement strand
TTGCAGGTACTTTTGGTGGCAATTACAATATTACTCATGCCACGATTGCAAATTACTGGACTAATAGCTTTCGTCAATTCCCAGCGCTTTTATTGAATAACTTTGTGGTGGATGAAGATTTAAACGAATTCACAAATCCGCTGATGTCTGCCAATTTTACCAATTGTATTATTTATGGTAATGACAATCCTGAAATGATATTGGATAAAAATAATGATAATGAGTTCAATTTCAAGCTCACTAATTGCTTATTACGATTCAATGATCCTAGTGGTAGCTTTTCAGGAAGTCAGTATGATTTTGATAATCCTGCACTTTATGAGAACGTGATACGCAATGAAGATCCTGAATTTCTAGATCCTCAAAATAATAAGCTTCAAATTCCTAACGGTTCTCCTGCAGATGGCACTGGAATATTATTTGGCATGTTGTCTACAGATATTTTGAATATGCCTCGATCTATGCCTTATGATCTTGGTGCTTATGAGAGCTTTATCTTCCCTGAAGACGACTAGTTAATTAAATAATGGACGATTGGCCATCATTGCATTGACTTTTTGGGCCACGCCCTCTAAAACCGTTTCATTAGTATGATTGTTTATAACTTCGTCAATGAGGTCAACAATGGTACTCATATCATTCTCTTTGAGCCCCCTAGTAGTGATGGCAGGAGTTCCAATTCGAATTCCTGAGGTCACAAATGGACTTTGAGTATCAAAAGGAACCATATTTTTATTGACCGTAATTTCTGCAACGCCTAAGGCCTCTTCTGCCTCTTTACCAGTGACATCTTTGTTTCTTAGATCGATCAACATCATATGATTATCGGTACCACCAGAAATGATATGATAATCTTTAGCTACAAAGGCTTCGGCCATAGCATGGGCATTCTTCTTCACTTGCAATATGTAATACATAAATTCATCACTGAGGGCTTCACCAAAAGCAATGGCTTTAGCAGCAATGCTATGTTCTAATGGTCCGCCTTGATTTCCAGGAAAAACTGCCGAATCGAACAAACCTGACATTTTTCTCAAATTGCCATTTTTTAAGCGAATTCCAAATGGGTTTTCAAAATTCTCACCCATCATGATCAAACCACCACGAGGTCCGCGAAGCGTTTTATGTGTCGTAGTAGTCACCACATGACAATGTGGAATAGGATCATTCAAAATGCCTTTAGCAATGAGACCAGCCGGATGTGAAATATCAGCCATTAAAATGGCACCTACATTATTTGCAATTTCTCTAAAGGCTTTAAAATCCATATCACGTGAATAGGCCGATGCACCGGCAATGATCAGTTTTGGTCGTTCTTTCTCGGCTACTTCAGCGACATGATCATAATCTATGCGTCCAGTATCCTTCTTCACACCGTAGAATACTGGGTTATAAAGCTTTCCTGAAAAATTAACAGGTGAGCCATGTGTAAGATGGCCTCCATGAGAAAGGTCAAATCCTAAAATGGTGTCTCCTGGCTTCAAACACGCAGCGAAAACTGCAGTATTGGCTTGACTTCCAGAATGGGGTTGCACATTGGCCCAAGAGGCGCCAAACAAAGTCTTCGCACGATCAATAGCGATCTGCTCAACCTCATCGACAACTTGACATCCACCATAATAACGTTTACCTGGATAGCCTTCAGCATATTTATTAGTAAGTACCGATCCTGCTGCTTCCATGACCTGATTACTCACAAAATTTTCAGAAGCTATAAGTTCTAAGCCATTTAATTGACGTTCTTTTTCAGCATTTACCAATTCAAAGATTTGTTCGTCACGTTGCATAAGATTATGTTATGGTTAAATAAGTTCCAAAAATAGCAAATACATTAGTTTAATTCGGCAAAAAACATATATTTACACTTATATTTAATAACATTTAATCAACAAAAAATAAATGCCGTTATCAGCAAACAATCCTAATAGAACGTCTTGGTTGTAGGTGAACAAACATTCTGATTTTCC
>CAYZKX010000346.1:0-1970 GCA_964479055.1 uncultured Flavobacteriaceae bacterium | reverse complement strand
TATTATAGGTTTATTACCGAGCTTATTGTACTCTCTAAATTCGTTTTCGTCAATATTTTTACTTTCTGCAATGGCATCAATCAATGGATGTCCAACAAAATGAACATCGTAGCCATGTTTTTTATAAAAGTCTTTTTCAAACGGAAGAATAACGTACATAGCATCAATATCACGTTTTATCTTTTCAATTCGACCTGCTCTTGATGCCCAAACCTGAGGAGAAATATAATACTGTGTTTTAAAACCCAATGCTTTTGCCCATTTTGCAATCCTAAGGTTAAAGCCCGAATTATCTATAAAAATGATTACATTAGGGTTGAATTCTGCAATATCTCTTTTACAAAATTTTATCATACCAAGAATCTTCCGAATGTTAAGGAGCACTTCGGCAAACCCCATAAACGAACGTTCTTTGTAATGTTTTACCAATGTGCCACCCACACTGGCCATAAGATCTCCTCCCCAAAATCTAAACTCAGCCTTAACATCTTGCTTTTGTAAGGCTTTCATAAGATTGGAACCGTGTAAATCACCAGACGCTTCCCCAGCAAGGATATAATATTTCATTAGAATTTATTCACAATAAAAATCACAGCAATCATTACGGTTGCCATTAAAACACCTCTGGCATGATCTTCCCTTTTCTTATTTAAAAAAAAGAAGAAAACAGGTAGATTTATAAGTGCACCAATACTAGCACGTTTACCTAAAAATCGAGTACTCCAAGTTCTGTCAAAACTTTCAGAAACACTTAGTCCATTAAAATGGCCAATGATAATATCAAAGGTAATTATACCCAAAAGTGCAGCAATTAAACCAATAACAAATCCAAAAACAACAGCTTTTTTAATCATTAAGATTCCAATTATTAAGCGTTTGAATACTTTGATGTGCAGTAAGGTCAAATTGAACGGGTACTACAGAAACATAGCCATTTTCTAAAGCCCACTCATCTGTATCTTCGCCGTTGTCAAGGTTAACAAATTTGCCTGTCAACCAATAATAATCGCGACCCATTGGGTTTTGGCGTTTATCGAACTCCTCTTTCCAATTGGCACGTGCTTGTCGGCAGACTTTAATGCCTTTGATTTCGGATGAATTCAATTTCGGCAAGTTGACGTTCAATACAACACCATCGTCCAATCCGTACTTTAAGACCTGCTCTGCAATCCTCTTAATAAACGGTTTACAATGTTCAAAATTAGCATTCCAATCGTAATCTAACAACGAAAATCCGATTGCAGGGATACCTTCAATGCCAGCTTCAAGAGCAGCACTCATCGTGCCAGAATAAATAACATTAATGGATGAATTAGAGCCGTGATTTATGCCAGAAACACATAAATCCGGACGCCTAACTAAGATCTCGTTAACCGCTAGTTTTACACAATCAGCAGGTGTTCCTGAGCAACTGTATTCTTGGTGTACGTCATCGTCAATATTGATTTCTTCTACAAACAAAGTGGAATTAATCGTTATAGCATGCCCCATACCACTTTGGGGACTGTCTGGAGCAACCACGACCACATCCCCTAAGGTTTTCATTACAGAGATCAATGTCCGTAAACCGGGAGCCGAAATACCATCATCATTCGTTACTAAAATCAGGGGTCTTTTTGTCATAGCAAATCGCTTATATACCGCTAAAATACTAAATAACTTAAGAAAGATGTAACATTATGGTTTAACAAAAAATTAGTAGCACGTATTTTTTGTGGCATGGTTTTTTCTGCTATTTTAGTAAAATTAATATTTACTCCAAAAGAGGATACTATGAGAGGGAATTATAAGTTTTTATTATTGGCTGTAATGATTGCCTTTGCGTCATGCAGTTTCACTTCAAAAACATTCGATGATCCTGACAAGGATAGAATCTTAATACAAATTATAACCTACGTTTTAGATCAAGGGCATATTGCTCCGAAGGATTTAAATGATGAATTTTCAGAAAAAGTTTTCCAAAGCTATAT
>CAYZKX010000345.1:0-1970 GCA_964479055.1 uncultured Flavobacteriaceae bacterium | reverse complement strand
TCGGAATTTCATAAGTATATCCTATGCGCCAATCTCTAAATACTTGAAAATCAACCATAAACCCAACTGCTTCAGCTGTGGAACTAAAACGATAGTTGGCCCCTAGCCACAATTTTTCAAAAAACAGAAAATTAGCACTTACATCTGTAGAAAGTGGTGCACCATTTGTGGCTTTCACCATAAACGCTGGCTTGAATTTTGTTGTTAATCCTAAATTAAAAACATAACCTCCTGTAAAATAGTATCCCACACGTTCCAACGCTTCAAAGTCACTGTCAGGACTAAAATCATTATTAATAAGTCTTGGTGCAGAGAGCCCAAAATAACCACGTTCCCATAGCCACATAACTCCAGCACCAATATTTGGTATCCAACGGTTATCAATATTTATAATGAGGTTGTCATCTGTATTAGATGTTAATAACTCTTGGTCAACACTAAAAGCGGTGAAACCGGCCTTTAAACCAAAAGCTAATTTTGAAACTTCATTTAATTGTATCGTATATGAAAAATCTCCATACATGTAGGTAAAATTCTCAAAACCCAATTCATCATTGACAAATGAAAACCCTAAACCAATTTTATCATTGCGTAATGGTGAATTAATTGATAATGTTGTTGTTGTTGGTGCACCTGGAAAACCAGACCACTGGCTACGATGCAGTGCGACTACTGATAATGTTTCTCTACTGCCAGCATAAGCTGGATTAATTGAGATTGTATTATACATATATTGCGTGAACTGTGGTAATTGCTGCGAATAAACATCAATAGTGAAAACCATAATAATAACCAAAACAAATGGTGCAATTTTATGTTTCATTAGTAATACCTTAATCGGTGGCTACGTAGAAGTATCCTGTTTGTCTAAATGGCAATTTACCATCCTCTGTAAAAGTGAGTATATAAAAATAAGTGCCAGTGGCTAACTTATTTGAGGCGCCAACCGAATTAGAATTCACAGAACCATCCCAATCATTTCTGTAATCAAAAGCTTCATAAATTTTATCACCCCATCTATTAAAAATTTGTATGTCAACAATTCCACATTCAGCTCTATAAGGTATAACAATACCAGCTTCAAAGTAGTCATTAACACCATCACCATTTGGAGTTAGCGCGGTTGATATCTTGCCGTCTAGACAAGGTTTTACACATCCAACATCATCTAATATAATTACTGTAGCTTCAAGTATTATATTACAATCATTTGAGCCTAGAGTATAATTAAACACATATTCACCAAAGGGTAATTCGTTATAAACAAAAATATCCCCTTGCCCAGTAACTTCTAAACTAGTATTAAGTGGACTAGAAATCAAAATCCAATTGCCAACGGTATTATTATTGTTTGGGAAGAGATCAAATAAGTTATAATCACCAAAGTCTCTACATAATTCTATTTCCTCTCTAAGAAGGTCATTACCTGCATTTATTAAT
Organism: uncultured Flavobacteriaceae bacterium; assembly: GCA_964479055.1. Lineage (GTDB taxonomy): Bacteria > Bacteroidota > Bacteroidia > Flavobacteriales > Flavobacteriaceae > CAYZKX01. The sequence continues at coordinate 530 of CAYZKX010000345.1, read as the reverse complement.
TTGGCAACTCTTGTTGTTGACTCAGACGGATTTTCACACTGATCACTGATCTCAAATGTATACAGCCTGTATTCAATTGTGCCATCCGCACTTATTCCATCATCAACACCATTATCGGATTGTACCTCACCACTACTACCACAATTGTCACTCCAGGTCGTTGTTAAAAATTCAGGCCAATCCACATCACAGCCTTCAATAGGAAAATCATCTATAGGATCAATTTCTGGAGGCGTAATGTCATATTCTCGACCTACTAAGGTAGTTTCAGTAGCCATATTACCACATAAATCCGTTACTGTAAACGTATACAATCTATATTGATCGCAGCCTTCACTATCGATGTCAAGTAAGACGCCACTATCGGATTGGATCTCCCCACCAGTATCACAGTTATCACTCCATGTAGTAGTTAAAAACTCAGGCCAATCAGGATTACAGCCTTCCATTTTAAAATCCCTAACACCTGTTATTACAGGATCAGTTAAATCATATTCGCGAGTCACCCTGGTGGTTTGCGTTGCTGAATT
>CAYZKX010000344.1:0-2007 GCA_964479055.1 uncultured Flavobacteriaceae bacterium | reverse complement strand
GCGGGTTACTTATGTTTGTATAAGGACTAGTGATAGGGTTCGAGCCATCATTTGCATCAGTTTGAGTCAAATGATAACTCACTTCAAACTCTGTTGCACTTTGACCACCTAAAATTTCTGAATCATTTACAGTAAGATCAAAATTAAAAGTATCAGTGCCATTGCAATCAAACAGGTCTATGGCTGGATTTGCCATTGGCACACGATAAAAGGCAACATTGAACTCCAAAACCTCTATAATTTCATTGGCTGAATTTAAAGCATTGGCTGAATACATCGCACTTGGTGAAACAACACCTGTCAAAATTGGACCTGTTTCTGCCAAAGGCATTCCATTTCTAAACCATTCATAGGCTACTGCTCCAGTGGTTGTAGCATCTAATTGAGTCACCTCACCATCACAAAAATTTAAATTGGTAACGATTGAACAATCCGTTGATCCTGCGCCTGTATTTCCAGAATTGGTTTGCTCTAATTGAATATACCCAGGTTGATTACTAAAGTTTGTTATGAGCAATATATAAATCTCACCTGGCTGTGCATTGCTGATACTAAAATTCTCTATGAAACTAGGCGAATAACTACATGCAATAGTATTGGCTGCCGTTAACTCATCACAAGAATCAGTAGAATTAAATGGTCCATAAGCTATAAAATCTACATCAAGTCCTGTACCGTTAAAATCTGGTGAAGAATTCTGAACGATATTAAATGTTAAGTTTCCGCCATCTTGAATTTGAAGATAATACCAAGCTGGATTGGGTTCTGAACCTAAACAACCATAATCAGGTCCAACTTCTGCACTTCCAGAATTACTTGTGTTTTCAAATATTAACGAATCATCTCCCGCACAAAACGGTTCAATAGCGGCACAAGTTAAACCCTGTCCCTGAACCATTAAATGGCTAAGTGTTAAAAGCAATATCAAACAGAATAATAGTCTATTACTTATTCTCATAATTATCACTTTTAAAATCTGTAAGCAACTTGAGGTTCAATAGTTGAGCGTTGATTTTTATATATAGTGAACTGTTCCCTAGATAATAAATTATACAGCAAAATATCTCGTTTTTTCAATTCGGCATTATAATCATTATCACTAATAGATTTCACATTTAACTTATCACTAAAGGATAAAATTATTTCCTTGAATTCAGCGACTTGTTGTTCTTCAAGATTTAATACTTCAACATATTTGTCTATAACTTCAGTGGAATTATTTTGGGCATGCAGAAAAGAAGTCATCCAAAATAAACTAATCAAAACGACCGCCAACCTAACCGAAATTTTCATTGCATTTTGCTTTTGAGGGAATACGAAAATTAAGAAAATTCTAGTAATTATTATATTTTATTCGTTGAAATTAATAGTTTGTTAATTGAACTGTTGAAACTGCTGAAATTCATATCTTTGTAGCTTGTTAATTTAACACCTATGAAGTTAGAAAACAGTTTTGAAGACTTTGATTCTAATGGTGATGACCACATCAGCACATCAACCAATACACCTTTGCGAAAAGACGCCTTTAAACTTACCAAAGAAGAAAAAATTGATATCATAAAAGATGATGTTAGACATATTCTTGAGACTCTTGGCATGGACTTAACGGATGACAGTTTAAAAGGCACTCCTAATCGTGTTGCAAAAATGTTTGTTAAAGAATTATTTGGTGGTTTAGATCCTGACAACAAACCAACGCCTTCAACATTCGAGAACAAGTACAAATATGGGGAGATGTTAGTAGAAAAAAACATTACATTGTACTCTACATGTGAACATCATTTATTACCTATAGTTGGCCGCGCTCATGTTGCCTATATAAGTAATGGTACAGTAGTAGGCCTTTCAAAAATAAATCGCATCGTAGACTATTATGCAAAGCGTCCACAAGTTCAAGAACGTTTGACTATGCAAATCGTTGAAGAACTACAAGAGGTGTTACAAACAAAGGATGTAGCTTGTGTTATAGATGCCAAACATCTATGTGTTAATTCGAGAGGTATACGC
>CAYZKX010000343.1:0-2019 GCA_964479055.1 uncultured Flavobacteriaceae bacterium | reverse complement strand
ACCTTGTCTTGTAGTAAAGCATGTGTGCCAATTAAGAGCTGTAATTCGCCATTTTCTAGATTTTTGTGAATTTCTTTACGATTTGAAGTCTTAGTTGATCCAGTCAGTAATGAAATTCTGATATTCAATAATTTACATAATTCATATAATCCATTATAATGTTGGACTGACAAAATTTCAGTTGGCGCCATTAAACAGGCTTGAAAACCGTTGTCAAGTGCTATAAACATTGACATTAGAGCCACAATGGTCTTCCCTGATCCTACATCGCCTTGTAATAATAGATTCATTTGCGCACCACTGCCAAGGTCACTTCGAATTTCTTTGATTACACGCTTTTGTGCATTGGTTAATTCGAAGGGTAAATGAACATTAAAAAAAGTGTTGAAGTGGTCACCAACTTTTTCAAAAACGAAGCCCTTAATCTTCGCTTTATGCAATTGATTTTTTATGATCAATTGGAGTTGAATGTAAAATAATTCTTCAAACTTTAGTCGATATTGTGCCTTAGCCAATAGCTCCTGATTTTTTGGAAAGTGAATATTAAATAATGCTTCAGACTTCGAAATGAGTTTTTGTTGATCCTTAAGTTTATTAGCTAAGGTTTCTTCAAATTTGTTGTTAGTATCCAAAAAAAGTTGTTGCATGAGTTTAGAGATCACGCGATTAGTAATACCTTTATTAGATAATTTCTCAGTACTGGGATAGATGGCTTGCATGGCAGTACGGAGATTACTTTTATGTTCATCCATGGTTTCCATATCAGGATGCGGCATACTAAAAGTGTTGTTAAACCTATTAGTTTTGCCAAAGATTACATAGGAGGTTTCCAGTTTTAAATTTTGACGAATCCATTTTTGGCCACGAAACCATACTAATTCCATGGTGCCTGTATCATCCTGAAATGTGGCTACCAGCCTTTTGCCTCGTTTTTGCGCAACCTCTTTAATATCAACTATTTGACCAATTATTTGTACTTCCGATATGTTGCTTTGTAGCTCAGAGATCTTATAATATTGAGTTCTGTCTATATAACGATTTGGAAACAAATTCAATAGATCCTGATAGGTGTGGATACCTAACTCTTTACGCAATAGATCAGCGCGATTTGGTCCAACACCCTTAAGATAATCTATAGGAGTTTGAAGATTAACAGACATAAAGCGAAGTTAGCTTTTTTGTCTAATTCATGATGCATGTCGTACTCTTAAATTAGGATTCAAGGATTACCACAGATCACTTACTTCCTTTTTAATAAAGGACAATGCAGCATCGCTTGGTGTGGAGCGCTCCATCATATCGGTAAGAATGGCTTCGCGAAGTTTATCGGCAGTTTTAATTTTAGTAGACACCCCATCTTTTCGTATGATTTGTATGGTTGCATTCTTGGCCGCATTTACAATATTCCAACAATCATCGCTCAAATAGATCTGTTGTGACAAATTGTGCTCGTACTCCTGCTCAATGGTTGCAATTAATAATGCTTCATAAGCATTTTTATCAGGAGAATTGGGCGGAACACGAACCAAAAGTTTATGCGGTGAAATGCGTTCTAAAAAAAGCGCCATGCGTTCATAGGCTTGAAGACGAATAGGAAGCGACTCTATCTGCAGGTCTTTTTTTAATAAAAAACGGCGTCGGCCATCTTCATTTTTAGTGTGTTCTTTAAAAAAGTAGAAGGCGATAAGCCCTGTCACTAAAGCTGGTATGGCGTAAAAAAATAGTTTAAATACTTCTGCAAGTTCCATGGTGATTTGATTATTTAATTACGAATTCTAAATTCAACTACCTCCCAAATATATACAATCTTTTAATGCTTGCATAGAGGTAAATGGTACTGGTGTTTTAGAATAGTGATATGTTTTGTCTAATTCTTCCGAAAGATGACGATCATCTACATTTACATCAATATCAATCATAGTAAATTGACAAGGATGTTCGTATCCTGCGGCATGTGTGACCTCAATAAATTCTTTTCTAAAGGTTTTAAAATATTGAGCCAATCGCTCTGATTTAAGT
>CAYZKX010000342.1:0-2051 GCA_964479055.1 uncultured Flavobacteriaceae bacterium | reverse complement strand
TCATTAAATAAGCCAAAAAGTTTTTGACCTGATATTTGATTGTAACCATCACCCAAGGTGTCTTGACTCACTAAAAAGGCATTGTTAAATACTTTCAACGAATCCAATTTCTCTGTTTGTGTGTTCGATATTAAGTGAATGCTATCGCCTGTCATTTGATTGCCCAAGTTCCACAACACAGGATGTCTTTTTACAGCAAATGCATCGTCAACATCAAACCGTCTTAAATTTATCAATTGCATCAATCCTGTCTTTTGATTCGCATGTATCGAATCGGCTTTACCGCTTAAATCAGATTTATACAATTTAACATTATAAAATGCCCTGGTAATGCGTTCATCAGGCTTGCCTGTGACCATAAGGGTATCACCATGGATATAAATGGAATCACGCTCTTTAACACTTATGGCTAAGGCCCTTTTTGTAATAAATACCGAATCTTTATCCCGAAAAACCTCTGCATAATGTCCTTTAATTATGGAATTGTTAATGGTATCAGTAACCTTAATATTGTTGGTTGCTGATGCAAAACTGCGCTGCCTGTCGAAATACATACTGTCGCCTTCAAAAATGCGATTGTCATAGTTGATTCGAGAATTCTTTATAAAATAACCTGTATCATTATTCGTATCATAAAATCCGCGTTCACAATAAATAGTGCTGGTCTCACTAACAATTGTAGTTGGCCCAAACAGGTACACATTCCCAGTTTCTGAATAAAAATCTAGCTGATCAGAGTTAATGGTATACTCTTCATTGACCAAAAGCACATTTTGTACAAATTGATACTTTTTAGTTTCCATATAATACCGACCAATTTGACTAGTAATTGTACCTGAGGTATCGCGAACAACTTTCCCTTTGGTTCTATAAAAGGCTTGCTGTTTTACACGGTCAAAATACAGAGTGTCTGTGGTAAGTGTCGATGTTGGTTCAGTGAGTACAACATCACCACTAGCAAAAGCCAATTTGGTTTTACCACTGTATTCTACATACTGTGCCGTCATATTTACGGTATCGCCTTGGATTATTTTGACATTGCCATATGCTTCTATGAAATCTTGCTCGCCATAATGAATGGCTTGATCGCACCACATCGTAGCGCCTTCATGAGAAATTTTCACCTGGTTCATATCATCTCTGGTCAAAATAGTAGCACCAGGGTATTTGGCTTCATCACGATCAAGAAACCCTGCAGTGTCAATAACTATTCTTCGACGCTGTTGAGCATGTGAAACATCAAAGATGAATAAATATAGTACTAATAGTATGAAGAGGTTTTTCCTCAAGCCAACAGATTTTCTATAAAAGTAACTATTATATGAAAGGCTTATTGTTAGTTATGAATTTTTTATGAAACCAACGCAGACTCTCTAAAAATAGTTTGAGTTCGGTCTGGACCAACAGAAACAATTTTAATTGGAATTTCTAATTCTGTTTCCAGAAAATCAATATAAGCCTTGAGTTCTTCAGGAAATTGATCACTAGTTTCCATCCAAGTCAGATCTTCTTTCCAGCCTTTTAATTCGGTGTAAATAGGACGCACATTTTCTTCTTCAATATTAAATGGTAAATGTGTGATGGTCTCACCTTTGTATGTGTAGGCAGTACAAACTTTGAGTGATTTGAATCCGGATAGGACATCGGCTTTCATCATCATAAGTTGAGTGACTCCATTAACCTGGCAAGCGTATTTTAATGCGACCAGATCTAACCAACCACAGCGTCTTGCACGTCCTGTTGTTGCTCCAAATTCATGACCCACACGACCCATAGTTTCGCCAACCTCATCAAATAGTTCAGTAGGGAAGGGTCCAGAACCAACACGTGTGGTATAGGCTTTAAAAATTCCAAATACATCACCAATTTTATTCGGTGCTATTCCTAAACCAGTACAGGCACCTGCAGCAGTGGTGTTTGATGAAGTAACAAACGGATAAGTACCAAAATCGATGTCCAGTAGCGAACCTTGAGCGCCTTCGGCTAAAATGGATTTACCTGATTTCATGGATTGGAAAATGTACTCTTCTGAGTCAATAAATGTCAAGGTC
>CAYZKX010000341.1:0-2074 GCA_964479055.1 uncultured Flavobacteriaceae bacterium | reverse complement strand
TAGAAGAAAAAACCATGCCATAAAAAATCACGGCACTAATTTTTTGTTAAAGATACAATTACTGAGAATTCTTAAGCTTTTTAGTATTTTTACCCTAGCTAAACTTCTATAAAATTATGTCTAAACGTCCCTTGATTTTAGTTTCTAATGATGATGGTATTACAGCTCCTGGAATACGCGCTTTAATTTCTGTAATGAACACTATTGGAGACGTTGTTGTTGTGGCACCAGACAGCCCTCAAAGTGGCATGGGACATGCTATTACAGTGAATTCTACACTACATATCGAAAAGGTCACCATTGATGGTAAGCAACCCGAATACAGTTGCTCTGGTACTCCTGCCGATTGTGTGAAGCTTGCCGTAAGAGAAATACTGGATCGCAAACCAGACATCTGTGTTTCAGGCATAAACCATGGCTCAAATTCTTCTATTAACGTTATTTATTCCGGAACCATGAGTGCCGCTCTTGAAGCTGGAATTGAAGGAATACCTGCCATTGGATTTTCACTTTTAGACTACAATTGGAATGCTAATTTTGAACATTGTAAATCGTTTATTGAAACCATTACGAAACAAGTTTTAGAACATGGATTACCAGATGGAGTTGTGTTAAACGTAAACCTTCCTAATCTTGATAAAAAAGATATAAAAGGGATAAAAATTTGCCGACAAGCACGCGCTAATTGGGTAGAAGAATTTGATAAGCGCACTAATCCAATGGGTCGCGATTACTATTGGTTAGCTGGTAAATTTGTGAATATGGATAATGGTGAAGACACAGACGAATGGGCCTTAGAACATGGTTATGTCTCCGTTGTTCCTGTTCAATTTGATTTGACAGCGCATCATGCCATTCAGAAACTAAATACATGGAAGTTAAACTAATTATAGTTTTGAATTTTATCCTATGAAAAAAGAGATTTTAATTGGTTTTGGAGTTGGTTTAATTGCAACAGTCTTTGGGTTAATTTTCGCTATCCAAATTTTCGGAAAATCGGATGATTGGGGAGAAGTGATTCAGCAAGCCATTGCTAGTGGTTCTTTAACAAAATTGATGAGTATTGGAGCGTTATTGAACCTCGGTGCTTTTTTTCTATTCCTTAAAAAGAATCAAGATAAACGTGCTCAAGGAGTGCTTATTGCTACGATCTTGGTCTTTATTACAACTATGATTATTAAATTTTTCTATTAATGAAGTACTACATCATAGCTGGCGAGGCATCTGGCGATTTACATGGCTCAAATCTAATGAAGGCTTTATTAAAAGAGGATAAAGCCGCTGAAATAAGATTTTGGGGTGGAGATCTCATGCAAGCTGTTGGTGGTGAATTAGTAATGCATTATAAAGAGCGTCAGTTCATGGGATTTGCCGAAGTGATTCTAAATCTCAGAAAAATCTCAGGTCATATTAAATTCTGCAAAACCGATATAGACAAGTACCAACCTGATGTCATTATTTTTATTGATAATTCTGGATTTAATCTAAGAATTGCAAAATGGGCCAAAGAACAAAACTTCAGGACACACTATTATATTTCTCCGCAAGTATGGGCTTCCAGAGCTGGCCGTGTTGAAAAAATTAAACGCGACATTGACGCCATGTATTGCATACTTCCTTTTGAAGAGGAATTTTACAAGTCTTATAATTACAAAGTGAATTTTGTTGGCCATCCCTTAATAGATGCCATTGCCGACCGCACTCAAATCGATGAAAGTAAATTTAGAGAAAAACATCGATTAGGAGCCAAACCTATTATTGCGCTCTTACCAGGAAGTAGAAAGCAAGAAATCACAAAAATGCTTGGGGTAATGTTAAGCCTCGTTAATGATTTTGAAGACTATGAGTTTGTCATCGCTGGCGCACCAAGTCAGGATTTTGAGTTCTACCAAAGCTTTATCAAACAGGCTAATGTGAGTTTTATATCAAATAAGACTTATGATCTTTTAAGTATTGCCCATGCCGCATTAGTAACCTCAGGAACTGCAACTTTAGAAACAGCACTATTTAAAGTGCCACAAGTGGTTTGCTATAAAGCTAACTGGATTTCGTACCAAATTGCAAAACGTATTAT
>CAYZKX010000340.1:0-2081 GCA_964479055.1 uncultured Flavobacteriaceae bacterium | reverse complement strand
TTGCCTTCCATTCCGCCCATATCCGCAAATTATGATGTGATTGTCCATATTATTGATGTTACGTTGCATTTTTTTTCGCTTGATTTCTTCTGAATTATTCTTCAGTAGGATATACTCTGTTATGACTTTAATTGCATAACCAACAATGATAACACTAGTTAAAATTAAGAAAATGGTGAAAATCTTAGATTCAATGGTCAAGGAACCACCTACCTCCTTGAAACCAACTGTTGAAATCGTAATAACTGTCATGTACACGGCATCCAACCAGGTGTAATTATTAAGATACCTAAATCCAAGCACTCCAATAAACACCAATAACACCAGTAAAATAATCGCTGTTGTTATGCGTGATCGAAATACTTCTTCTATCCTATTATTCATTATTTAAAGATCAAAAACTGAAGTGCGTTTGGTATATAATAAATCTTTAATACGCATCCAAAATGCTATAAAAAGATAAAGGGCAAATCCAAATCCCAAGGTTACAAAAGTCAAATACATAAATGAGGTTCTCACAACGCGTGCTCTAATTCCAAATCGATCTGCTATGCGTTGACAAACATAATAGCCGCGCTTTTGAAAATAGAGTAAGGTTGTATAGAAATAATTCACGTTGCAATTTAATTAATTCTGGCTTAAAAGTACATTTCCAACAGCGCATTGTAAACATTTATTTTCATTGCAATATTTTGTTTTTAATTCTATCAATGCCTGTGAGTGCATGGCATTTGATGATAGCTCTTTAATAGTATTGAATTTATTAACAATACTATTTTGTTCAGAACGTAATGAAGAGATCAAATTCAATAATTCTTCATCAATTGACCGTCCTTGTTGTTTTGCATAAGCATATTTAATTGGTATTACGGTATTGATGATCAAAAGGTCAATAAAAGAATTGGTGACGGTTTTTTCTAGTGGTTTTGATTCTGATTCAAAAGTGTAATGAGTGGTCCAGAATTTTGAAGCTTTGACTTTGAAAATGGAATAGTAAGCCTCTATAGATTTCGCTTTTAGAATTTTTGAAAACAAGTTTGGTTGTCTTGTGTACAAAGTAGCCAATTGTGAAAGTCTGATGGTTGGAAAATTTGGTGGTCGCAATCTAAAAAATTTAGTAGGGAGTACACCATCACTATTAAGTTTGTACTTAGACTTTAAGAACCTATAGTTTTCTTGCAACCTTTGATAATAATCGTTAGTGACTTGACCTTCCAACAAACCTAACTGACCCATAAATAATGCTTCTAACCATATACTATTTTCAGCGCATTTTCTTACAATTTTGAAGTCTATAGAATTGGACATACTTTGAAAAGCTTCACCATTAACTGCAAGTCCAAAATTCTTAGACAATAAATTAAAAAGAGTTGCTTCCCAATTAAACTTTGTAGACTCCAATATATAGGCCAATTGTACTGCCTTACGTTCTAATCGATCAAAGTAGACACGCTCCAACCAATTGAAGATTATAAAATTGTCCACATCAACCAAATCGAATTCACAGTTGATCCAGTTTGTTTTATGAGCAAATAGTTTATGATAATTAGAAATTGTATGTTCAGCGATAAATTTTTTTAAAACCAGCGTTGGAATAATTGTTTGATCTTTTCTCTTGATATCAGCATCGTATTCCCACACAATATGTAGAATCACATTATCATATGCTAAATCTGTATCATGGCCATGTGCGTACCAATCACTTGACTTGACGTGCATTTCGATATTCCCAACCCAAAGTTGTTCATTGATGAGAAGATGCGCATTAAAAAAATCGGGGCCAGAATTGGTATTATGATCGCCAACTTTTACAATAGTAATTGGTAATCCTTGAGTAGTTTTTAAATTAAGTACATCTAGTTTCTTATGTTTCCAAATGTAATATAGAAAATTTTCTCTCATGTGTAAATGTACATATTTACACTGAAAGTGAATAAATTAGGTAGATGTCTCTATTTATCTGGAATAATTAGGAGCCTCCTTAGTGATCTGTACATTATGTGGATGGCTTTCATTGATTCCTGAGGTAGTGATCTTTACAAACTGTGCTGATTCTTTTAAACTTGCAATGTCTTTAGCTC
>CAYZKX010000339.1:0-2088 GCA_964479055.1 uncultured Flavobacteriaceae bacterium | reverse complement strand
TTAGTATATTTATTAATAGGGATTGTCTTTGGAATCACGTTAATTAAATCGGAAGCAGCTTCTTGGTTTAGGATCTACGAAATGTTTAGGTTTGAATCTTTTCACATGTATGGAATCATAGGATCGGCCTTGTTTTTAGGGATCATAATGGTTCAAATCATCAAACGTCGTAAAATGTCATCATTCTATGGTGAAGCCATACATATACCCCCAAAAAATATGAGTGTAGCCCGTTACCTAATAGGAGGAATTATTTTTGGTTTGGGCTGGGCATTAGCAGGTGCTTGTCCGGGTCCTATGTTTGCATTGTTAGGTGCAGGATTTTTACCCATTATGGTGGTCATTGTTTTTGCGCTATTAGGTACATTTTTGTACGGTCTTTTAAGAGGTAGACTACCACACTAGTCATATTAAGGTGAAACGCCATTAAAATTGGCCAGACCTTCCTTGTTTATCTGAAAAAGTGTTTTTACCTTTGACCCATATTCTTAAATGAATAGTCAGTTCTAAGTAATTACTGAGTTGCAATAAAGAAAACAACAGCTAAGGCGTATTAAGCAACTGGGCTGTTTTAAAATAGTTGTGTTGTTTATCTCATAAATTGAGATAAACTGTAGAGAAACTCAGAAATGAGTTTTCCAATGAGAAGCTTTCCTAAATTTTGGGAGGCTTTTTTGTTTTTACGCTTTTTTATTCGATAAATTTTGGTGTAATCTTTACACGACCCCAACTACTACCATACATTATTGAGCCATTCGAATTAATTACAGGTCCAGAATAAAGACTATTGTACTTTTGACCACCAATAATGTAGTGAAAAGCGCTTATGCCAGTATCCCAATTCAATGCTTCTAAAGTCCAAAGATCATTTCTTGCACCAATAAAATATACCATATTTGATCCAAGACTTACATAGGGCACTCCATTAGGTGAACTTACTTTTGTGTTTGCCCAAGCTGATGTAAGTTTTTTAGATTGAGGATCCCATTCAAACTTTTCGACCCCGTATGGTTGTAAATCTGGATTCGATCCCAGATTTCCTACTATTAAGCCTTCAACGGCTTTTGGCATATTTTCAGGAACATTTCGAGGTGAATTATTAACGACAAATATACCATATCCTGCCACAATTGCAGATTGTTCCGTTTGAATTGCACTTACTTTTAATTCGCCCATATTAACCGGCACCATACCTGCAATTCGTCGTGATGGGGCATTTTCCAATTGCTCCCAATCCTCAGGTATTTCATTTCTCCAGAAGATTGTTACATTCATTTGTATATCGCCATCAGTGATCACCACAAATTGATCTTCATCACCAAATCCCATTAAAGAAGGCGTTGACCCAGTCCCCATCCCTGTTGAATTATTATACTGTGCGGTCCAAGCCCCATCCCTAATCTCAGTTGAAAACTGTTCGTTTTTCCAAATTACTTTATGCATATGATCCCTAGAAGCCACATAAATTCCACCATCTTTATCTATGGCCAAAGAGTTTCTAACCCAGCCTTTACCAACACCTTGGGAGGTAGTATTTTCGTCAGTTGCATGAGTTAGGCGGACTAATCTATAGTCATTTAAATCACGATTAATAGCAACTAAATAGCCGTTCTCGGTTGGCATTACAATCCAGCCATCATAAGTGACATTCATTCCTAAAGTTGGTCCAGATGCTTCTTTCGGCATTTCAAACTTCTTTTTTATTTCGATCTCAGAATTTATATCACCTTCTACGCTATCACCATAAGCCGTAATGTTACCCAATTTATCAGCTACAAAAAAGTTATTGTCTTTATCCACAACAGCATAAACTCCTGAAACATCACTCCATACTTTACTGGCTTCAGCAGCAAGCTCAATGTTATTTAATCCAGAATCCGCATCAAATCCATCTATGAATTTTTGTGCGTATTCTTCAGTATAGCGTTCAGCATTTGGAGTTGGATAATGATCAATGATTTCATAAGTCTCTTCATTTATTTTAAAAATTCCATTAATTGCGCTTAACCATAACACTCTCTCACCATTTGAATAAATATTAGAAGTGTAACCTCCAATACTTCCTGGTCCTGTAAATACATATTGTAT
>CAYZKX010000338.1:0-2111 GCA_964479055.1 uncultured Flavobacteriaceae bacterium | reverse complement strand
TACCTACAGCACATTGACTGCAACACTCGGGATTTAAAGTGTTGTTATGAAAAGCTGCATAGAGCTTTTGTATGGCGTTATCAAAACGTGTGGTGGTTTTCATTAATCTAAAATTACAAAGAATTAATGAATTGGTTTTTTCATTTTTTATCTTAATAATTGAAGCTCTTCATCTATAGCTAAATTTAGTTCTTTTATGCGTTTGACCATATCAGTATAAAAATCGATTTTGACCTGCCTGAAAAAAATACTTTCGTTTAGTATCAATTGAAAAGCCTTATCGTTTTTTGCGCCTTCTATATCGTATAATGTAATGGCTTTTTTAACAAAATCAGGATTGTAGTAATCGTTACTATCGGGATTATCTATTATAAAGTCAGGAGCGTCAGGATCCAATTCAAAGTACTTCGTGAAATAGGCCAGACTTCGGTCGTAAGTTTTATAGGTGCTTTCTTCGTTTTCTATTTTTTGAATGGCTGTAGCAAAAAAATCGTAAAAACGTGCAATATCTTTTCGTAAAGTGTTGTTGGTGAGAATGCCAACATCATTGTTTTGCAAATTGGCAAATGTCGATTTGTGGAGTACAATGACCAATGGTGTACTTAAGGCAGCGTTGTAATCTATTGGTTCTTCTGGTTGATCAAGTTCACTTTGAAGAAAATTTAGCAGCTTTTTTTCATTAGTGATGAATGTTTTGTGGTATTCTATATTGAAATTAATATCTAAAGTATCGAGATACAGATCTTTTTGAAGGTTTTCCAGAATGGTGATCTCTTGTAAACGCGCTTTGCGTTTTTCATTGGCATTATTGATCTGCAGGGCAATTAATATGCCTATTACCACTAAAACGATTTCACCAATGGCGTATTTAAAGTAGCGTGTTGTTTGTCCAGAGTTCATAAGGTTGTAGCGTATTTGACGAAATAATTTAATCATTTAATCCAGTTTTGTAGCAAAGGGTTTTCCACCATTTTCAAAGGCTCCCACAAACATTTTTATGGTGTCATTGACCTTTTCCATACGCACAAAATTAGACTGCATAAAGAATTTATTAGTATCATACTGAAACAAATTAACCGTATCTGCCCCAATAAGCGCATACTCTCTTTGTCCATCAGATATCAATTCAAAATCTTCATTCATTATCGTACGGTAGTTACCTAGTATGGTTGAATCTTTAGCAAAGTCAACTAGTGATTTGATCTCTGTATTTTGAAGTGCCTCATGGATTAGCTTGTAAGTATCTATGGCCGCCATGGCATAATTTATATTGAACCTTAGATAATTATGAATGGCTGATGACAAGTATTCTTCCACCATGCCTTTATATCTCACATTGTTAAGGTAGAAGTCAATGCGATCGGTATTGGTAAAATAATCTTGAGTGAAATACCAATCGTAATTCTCAAACAAATAATCGCTATAATTATCCATGCCATCACGATATTTGTCTTCAGCTTGCTCAGCATAGTTATAGTGGTCATTATATAACAGGGCCAATTGCTCAAGCACTGCATCATACTCTTCAGGGATTATATCTTGAGAATTCATTAAATTATTGTAGCTGTTAATTCTTAGGTTGATCTCAGAGTAGTTTGTTACCAATGCATGCAAGTTCATTGAAGTTGGTTGTTGGTAATCGGCTGCTGTTAATGCATCGCTCAAAACAAGACGTGCAAGAGAATCTTTGGTAGCGTAAAACTTGGTGATTGAGATCACTTCATTGATATCAATTTCAATGTCCTTAAGAATTTTGCCTAAAAGAGTATCTACTTTTTGCCTGTTTTGGCTATTCTGATTCCAGTTGTTGATCTGCAGCGCAATAAGAATACCAATAACTACCAGCAAAATCTCACCAATGGCATATTTAAAGTACTTTCTCATTTTATTTTCTTGTATTAATGAGCGACGGATATGTCTGAAGAATTTAATCACTTTTCAAGCGCGGTTAAATAATCACTTAATAATTTATCCATTCTAAGGTTTCCAGCAAGGAATAGGCTATCAACTCGAGTAATCATTCCGGAACACCTTTTACCATATTGACCTAGAATATGAAGCGCGTGATGATCTTGTTTTAATTGATCAATGTTATGCATAGAGGAGTAGGT
>CAYZKX010000337.1:0-2126 GCA_964479055.1 uncultured Flavobacteriaceae bacterium | reverse complement strand
CAATGATAGACGAAATGTTAAATGGCTATGGCTACATGAATATGCAAATGGGACAGCCTAAGAAGGCATTCATGTTTTTTGAATTGAATATTAAGTATAATCCAACAAGTGCAAATGCTTATGATTCGATGGCTGAGTACTATGAATCTCAAAATGACAAAGAGAATGCCTTAAAATACTTAAACAAGGCCTATGAACTAAGTGGTGACAATTACTATAAAGAAAGAATTGAAGCACTAAATAAAAACTAAAGAAAAGTTAGCCATACCTTTCAGGAAACAGTCCTTACACTAATCGTTACGGTAGTAACACTAAGGAAACATAACAAACCTTAAATAGATGATAATAAGATTGAACCTACTTACTTTTTTCAGCGCATTGATCTTAGTGACATCTTGTAATGGGCAGACTACAAAACAACAGGTTAAAACAAACAACATTGTAAATGGCAACACTGCAACAGAACTCAGCAGCAGTGTTATGGTAATTTATCAAGACAAAAAGAATGTTTACTGGTTTGGTAGTTGGGAAACAGGAGTATACAAATATGATGGTAAAACATTGATTAATTATACAACAGAACACGGATTGATAAATAATAGAATTGATGAAATAAAAGAAGATGAATATGGCAATCTTTACTTCATCAGTTGTAATTCAAAATCTTCGATATCTAAGTTTGATGGAAATACATTTACTACAATATCTGCCGTCTCCAGTAATTATTGGAGACTAAAGGCTACAGATTTGTGGTTCAGGTACTCTTATGAAAATGATAAGAAAGTATATCGATATGATGGCAGTACTTTACACGAACTACAGCTGCCAAGTCCGCCAAATCTCGATAATCCTTTTAGCATATATAGTATTTATGAAGACAAAAAAGGAAACATTTGGTTTGGAACAAACCCTGTGGGTGTTTGTCGATATGATGGTAAATCGTTTGAATGGATTACAGAAGAAGATGTGACAGAATTTCGCAATGAAGGTGCAAATGGAGTGCGTTCAATTACGGAAGACAAAAATGGTGAATTTTGGTTCAATACTGAATATCGATACAGTATTTATGACAGCACTTCATTAAAGCGTGATAAATTTTATATGAGGCACAAAAGCATAGGTGGTTTGGATGGAAAAAAAGACAGTAATTTGGACGAGTATATGTCCACAACTAGAGACAATAATAATAATTTATGGTTTGTCACTTATCGCAATGGCGTTTGGAAATATGACGGCATTAAAATTACTCATTATGAAGTTCAAGATGATTCTAAGGACATCACTTTATTCAGCATTTACAAAGACAACAATGGCGTTCTTTGGCTTGGAACACACGAAAACGGAGCGTACAAATTTAATGGTTTAACATTTGAAAAATTTGCCATCTAACCAATGAAAAGGAGTAATAGTTTAGAATATTTAATTATGAATGATTAATTAAAAAATTAACAAATCAATATCTGTCACAAATTTCATTTTAGTGCGTCAAATTGGTTCCAGATAAAACATTAAACAATATGAAAAATCGATTTATTATACTTTTTGCTTTAATAATACTTGGCGCCTGTGATGACCAAACTAAAACCAATATAACCCAACAACCAACTCTAGCTGATTATACTGTTGGTGAGAAATGGTCCTGGAAATATAAAGGTGTGACTACTGATGGAGAAGTACGCTCAGATGGAATAGACACAAGAGAAATTATAAGTTATGACGGCGTTTTAGGTATGACTATAGGTAATGACACCATTCCTGTTACCGAAATTGTTAAACCAGACGAAAGCAAAACACCTAAGTACGATTGGCCCCTCGAAGTGGGTAAAAAGTGGAAATATGAAAACAATTGGACAAGCCAAGATGGAACTACTGGACATCAAAGTCAAAATGCCGAAGTATTATCATACCAAGAAGAGACAGTAGAAGCTGGAACATTTATGGCTTATACAATTAAATATACTGGTAAAACCACTAATTCCAGAGGATATAGTGCAAATGAAACAGAAGTTTGGTTATATGCTCCAGCTGTAAAGAATTTCATAAAACTTACTCAAAGTCAAGGTGAGTTTCGATATGTGGAGGAACTAATCGAATATACAAAACCAAAGTAAAAAACATATACCAAC
>CAYZKX010000336.1:0-2134 GCA_964479055.1 uncultured Flavobacteriaceae bacterium | reverse complement strand
CACATGGCACGCCGAGAGCAATTACCAGAGATTCATACGGTTTCTTGTGGATAGGAACAAACGACGGCCTTTTAAAATATGATGGGTATAAGTATACAAAGTTTACACCTGATGATTCTATTAACAGCATCTCTGGTAGAGTTGTCAGAGATATACTGTATGACACTGATGGTAATCTTTGGATAGGTACAACAAATGGTCTTGACCGCTATGATTACATAAAGAATACCTTTACCCATATAAACCTAGGTGAAGGCTTATACATTTATGACATTTATGAGAGCACAAATGGTGATATTTGGGTAGCAACAAGAAGTGGGCTATATCTTATAAATGGTGATCAAGTAACTGGTCTATATAACACTGTAATTAAAAAAAATGGCCTTTCAGTTGACCTAGGAAGAGTTAGGAAAATACTGCAGGATATTGATGAGAATATTTGGATAGGGACTCAATACCATGGATTAGCCAAATACCATCCTCTTGAAAATAAAATTATAGAACACACACATAACCAAGATATTGAGTGGGTAATGGGTGTATCTGAATTTAATCAAGATGAGTTACTAGTTAGTACATATACAAATGGTATATATATTGTTAATAAAAATAACAATCTATCTAGAAAGCTAGATTTAGGAATAGATGATTTAAGAATTAGAGACAATATTAGGGTTTCTGATAAATCACACTGGATATCCACATTAGATGATGGAATTTTCGTATTAGAAAATGATTCATTTTCAAGGATAGATGCAAATGATGAGGATGATAGATCAATCAGAAGCAAAAGAATTAGAACAATATACGAGGATTCTGAAAACAACATCTGGGTCGCCACTGCAAACAATATATCTGTAGCAAAGCTTAACCATAAAACTTATGAGAACTTTTTTGTTGATGGCACCGAGAGTGGTCTTAGTGAGAAGGACATATACGCAATACATGGTGATTCAAATGGGAATCTCTATTTTGGTTCATATGAGACTACTGTCATAGACAAAAGGAATTTTGATGGAACGATAACAAAGATACCTCTCGTTAAGGATCAAGATGACTCGGTAATAAGTACTAATATAAATCAAATTCTCTTCAGGGATGGAACATTATGGATAGCAACTTCAAATGGACTTCTGAAATCAAAGGATCAAACGAGTTTTAAAGTAATTGATGCAACAAACACTAGCGATGACGCAATAATATCAATCTCTACTCATCGAGCCAAACCTGTTTTACTTTTGGGAACCAATAATGGACTGTTGAGATTTAATTATGAGTTAAATCAGATTCAACCTGTAGCAGAGATAGAGGATAATCCAGTAAATTACATCACACATGATGGTAAAACTCATTGGGTAGTGACATCTGGCGCAGTCTACAACTTAAATGAAGACCTCAAAACGTTGCAAACCATAACTTCTGAACAACTCGGGCTGGAAACACCATCTAGTGAAAGTGACTTATCAGGAGTCGCTTTCCTTGGCGGTGGTACCATCGCTGTTAGCTCGTTGGAAAAAGGGGTTTCGATTTACGATGTAAACAAGAAAAGAATAACTGCAAGATATTCAGAATCTAACGGCCTATCAAGTAACATCGTTTACTCTTTAGTTGTGGATAATCAGGGTAACTTATGGGCTTCAACACAACAAGGTATCTCCCGAATCGTTCTTAATTCAAGGCGAGTTGACGTATTGAATATCGAAGATGGACTGCAATCTGAAGAGTATCATATCAAATCAGTTTTCAAATCGATATCAGGAAAATTATATTTTGGTGGTACTGAGGGCGTGACATCTTTTCACCCTCAAAGAGTAATCAAAGAAGAGCGTGTGCCAAAACTATTATGGAGCAGGTTCGAGACAGTTATGGATGGTAATACTGTGCCGGGTATCCCATCAGATAGTATTCTTGTTGGAGATTTAGATACAGATATTACATTTGAGCTACCATATTCCAAACAGTTCAATGCTGAATTTAGCTCTAGCATTTTACTCAAGTCAGATTGGATCAAATTTCAGACTAGGCTCAATTCATCAGGTAATGAAGATTGGATCCGCATCAGCAATGATGATCGAAAATTAAAAATATCTCTATTACCCCCCGGTAGTCACACATTCGAAGTAAGGGCATCTCT
>CAYZKX010000335.1:0-2134 GCA_964479055.1 uncultured Flavobacteriaceae bacterium | reverse complement strand
GTTGTAATGGTTCCAGGGTCGGTGAAATCATCATCAAACGTAAAGTAATAACCGTTAGACACATACTTCTCATTGAAAAGGTTATTAACCAAACCTGTTAAAACTACCGAATCAAATACCTTATTGGTCTTAATTGTATACACCACATTAAGGTCATTAATAAAATACGCATCTAATTTAGAGAGTTGAGCCTCAGTATTACCCATAAACTGTTCTCCTACGTATTTAGATAACAAGGAAATTTGAAGCGGTTCAAAAGGACTATAAACTATGGCATTAGCACCAATAACATTTGGTGTAAATGCAATTGCCGTACTTCCTAAATTCACCAGTTCGCCATCAATAGAAGTAATGGTTTCTCTATTGCGATTGGTACTTAATGTTAGGTTAGGTTGCAAAGCCCATTTAGACCCGAGGGGGATAACGGCTTCTAATTCCAATCCAATTCTATAACTCTCACCACTATTGGTGCGTATTGGATTCCCAACATCATCTAATTCCCCTGATAATACAAGCTGTTCGTTGTACAACATAAAGTATGAATTGGCATTAAAGCTGAATCCATTTTTGGCATGTCTCCATCCCAATTCAAAATCATTTAAGACCTCTGGTCTAATATTTGGGTTACTTTCAAAATCCGTTCTGTTAGGTTCACGATTTGCTCTGGCATATGAGACATACAAATCGTTTGAAGAATTGAGATTATAAGTAAGTCCAGCCTTAGGATTAAAGAAGGTGAACTTCTTATCTACCTCAAAAGGATCAAGGTCCGAGTTGGTACCTACTGTCTTATAGGTTACATTTCTCAACTGTAAATCCCCATATAATAATAGTTTATCATTTAATCGGTAATTGGCTTTGGCAAATCCAGATAAATCAGTCTTTATGCTGTTACCATCGTAATAACGGTCACGAATCTCACTACCGGGTCCAAACTCAGCCCAGATAACCTCACCAAAATGATCACCATCGTAATAACTGTAGGACCCACCAAAAACAACATCCAAGGAATCATCTTTATAATTGGCATTAGCATTAATAACATAAAAGTTATTATCCAACCATCTTCTTCGAATTAAGTTGGTCGTATCAACAAGTTCTCCGTTGACAAAAATGGGTTCAAAACCATAGGTACTAAAATCGTCATCTTCACGAAACTGCTCAAAATAACCACGGCCATAAGTATAGTTTAAACTTAGGGTTGTGGACCAATTTCTATTATAGCGCTGATTCCAGTGTAACTGATAGTGATCTTGATTATAATTATCTACCTCATTGTCGTAGAAGGTTATATTACCATCGCGCCCGGTATATATTCCTGCGGGGTTAAATGTTCTATCTGTTGCAAGAGTTTCTGCATCGATTCCAAACCAGGATTGGTAGGTTACCTCTTGGCCACCAAAAACGAGCGCTTTGATGAAGGTATTGTCCATAATAAAAGTCCCTTGTAAAAAATAGGATTTAAGATCGGCACTTGCTCTATCTATGTAACCGTCTGAAGCAATATTGGAAAGCCGACCAGAAATTTCAAAATGATCATTCATGAGACCAGTACTAAATTTAACTGTATGCTTACGCGTATTAAAACTACCGAAGGAATTGGAAATCTCTCCTGATGGTTCATAAGTAGTGGCATCTGTTAAGATGTTTATACTGGCTCCAAAGGCTCCAGAACCGTTAGTGGAAGTCCCTACTCCTCTTTGCAACTGTAAACTCTCTGTTGATGAGGCAAAATCACCTAAATTAACCCAAAAGGTTCCAAGAGACTCAGCATCGTTATACGGAATACCATTGATAGTTACATTAGTAGATTGGGGGCTTACCCCACGGATTCTAATTCCAGTATAGCCAACGCTTGCTCCAGCGTCTGAAGTATTGACTACGGACGGTAAAAACTTAAGGATTTCAGGCATATCCTGACCAAGGTTACGTCTTGCAATCTCTGTTTTGGTGACATTGGTGTGAGTAATGGGTGATTCTGCATCTACCCTCACGGCCTTTACTAAGACCTCATCTAATTTCTCAACCTCTGTTGAGTCCATCTGCTGCTGTTGTTGTTGCGCAAAAAGGTTAGTAGCTACAAATAAGGCTACTACAAATACGAATAAATTTTTCATTACGATTAGTTACTAAT
>CAYZKX010000334.1:0-2149 GCA_964479055.1 uncultured Flavobacteriaceae bacterium | reverse complement strand
ACATGACATTGCACCACATAGAGTTTACCTGATTTCACTACAGCTTAACCTGTACTTGCTTTCTGTTGCACTAGTCCTGACCTCACGGTCGATGGCCGTTAACCATTATGTTGTGCTATGGTGTTCGGACTTTCCTCCATGACAATTATCGTCACAGCGATAAGGCGATCTACTTGATGCAAAATTACAACATTCATTTCAATACGATTTTGTTGATAACTCGTGTTATTTTCAAAAGGCATTCGCATTAAATTTGAGCTTAATTTTTAACTTTGTTAGCCTAAGCATTTTCAATGGAACCCTTTATTGTATCAGCACGTAAATACAGACCACAAACGTTCAAGGATGTTGTAGGTCAACAGGCCATTACAAATACACTTACTAATGCCATTGAAAATGATCATTTGGCTCAAGCATTATTGTTTACAGGTCCTAGAGGCGTTGGTAAAACAACTTGTGCGCGTATTTTGGCGAAAATGATAAATAGTGATGGTAAGGTTTCAGAAGATGAAGATTTTGCCTTTAACATATTTGAACTGGATGCGGCTTCAAATAACTCTGTTGATGATATTAGGAATCTCACCGATCAGGTCCGTATACCACCACAAGTAGGAAAGTATAAAGTCTATATTATTGATGAGGTGCATATGCTGTCTCAATCGGCATTTAATGCGTTTCTAAAAACCCTAGAGGAACCACCAAAACACTGCATATTTATTTTAGCCACTACCGAAAAACATAAAATAATTCCTACTATTTTAAGTAGATGTCAAATTTTTGATTTTAAGAGAATTACATTAAGTGATATAAAACAATACTTAAAGTATATTTCGGAAGAACAGCAGATTACTGCTGAAGATGATGCATTACATATAATAGCTCAAAAAGCAGATGGCGCCTTGCGTGATGCCTTGTCCATTTTTGATCGTGTGGTGAGTTTTACAGGAAAAGCACTAACACGCCAGGCCGTGGCCGAAAATTTAAATGTACTGGACTACGAAACCTTCTTTACCAGTACCGACCTCATTCTTCAGCATAAAATTCCAGATTTATTGGTGCAATTCAATGAAATACTGGCCAGAGGGTTTGACGGTCATCATTACATTACAGGTCTCGCTTCTCATTTTAGAGATTTGTTGGTTTGCCAAACTGTAGAAACCATTAGTTTATTGGAAGTTGGTGATGAAACCAAAGAAAAATACTTAAAACAATCTCAGCAAGTCGATCAACAGTTCTTGATACAGGCTATTGAAATAGCAAATGATTGTGACCTGAAATACAAGACCAGTAAAAATCAACGTCTGTTAGTGGAACTGTGCTTGATGCAGTTGGCCTCACTTAACTTTAATGCTGAAAAAAAAAAGAGTAGACACTATTTGATCCCTGCTTCTTATTTTCACAAACGTGGTATTACGCCTAAAAAAGTTGTGATTCCGCAGGTCAATGAAATACAAGAAGACCAATCCATTCTGGAAGATGAAAAGGCGGTTAAAGTTGATTTAACTGCAACTTCTGCTGAGGTACTCTCTGAAGCTAAAAAGATAGCAGAAAAGAGACCACAGATCATATTAAAAAATAATAATAAATCCACTTCCGGGCTTTCGTTAAAGAGTGTTTCTGCAAAAAAGGAACACCGATTGCGTCAAATTGAGGTGGTCCTTGATGAAGATGATCTACCAAAAGATGATTTTTCAGAAGCCCAGTTGATCAAAGTTTGGAATGGGTATGCAAAATCTATTGAAAAGAAAGGCATGCGTAACTTGGCGTCAATTCTCAAAATCGATCAGCCAAAATTAGTAGATAGGACCATTCATTTGGAATTTCCGAATACCACTAATAAAGTGGAATTGGAACGCAAGCAGTCGGACCTGTTAGGCTACATCAGAAAGAAATTGAATAATTTTGAAGTGAAATTAGCCATAACGGTCAATGAGGAACTTGAAAAGCAATTTGTGTATTCCCCAAAGGAGAAATTCGAAAAACTCAAAGAGAAGCGTCCAGAAATGGAATTGCTTAGAAAAACATTTGATCTAGATATTTAAATATGTTAGGGCTTAAATTACCTACTGATCCACGCTGGGTAAACATAGTAGAGAAGAACATTGAGGAAATACTAACTGATCACGCATTTTGTGAACAAAAAGCGGCG
>CAYZKX010000333.1:0-2173 GCA_964479055.1 uncultured Flavobacteriaceae bacterium | reverse complement strand
ATAAACTCTCGGTTCCTCCTCCGCCTCCCCCGCCACCAGGATTACCCGTGAAGCATTAATTCCAAGCAAGGCTAATCGACCAGACTTTCCTTGGGTTAAATCCCTATTTTAGAAGTGTATAGATGTGTTTTACATCCATATGAACAAGCTAGTGATAATTGGTATAAATGTTATGACACATTCATTTTTGAAACTTACGCTATTTGCCTTGGCTGCTTTTTGTGGCCTAACAAATAGTGCTAAATCCCAAGAAACTATAGTACCCCATATAACAACATTGCCGGGAATAGAAGGTGCTATCTATCAATATGCTCAACCAGAAAGTCTGGGATTCAAAAGTGAAGTATTCAAAGTATTAACCGATAGCGTGGTTCATTGGGTGGTTGAAGAGCAGATAATGGGTGCTGAATTCATGATCATAAAAGATGAAAAAATTGTATTACACGAGAGTGTTGGTTGGAGCGATTATGAAAGAAATATTCCACTTGAGCGGAATTCCATATTCAATTTAAGATCCATGTCTAAACCATTCTTGAGCACTTCAATTCTTATGCTGCAGGAGGAGGGTAAATTGAATATTGAGGAAAGGGTTTCAAAATACCTCGTTTCTTTTGATAATGAAAAGTCAAGAAATATAACAATACGTCAACTTCTAACGCATACTGCGGGATATGATTTTCAAGGATTTGCCAAGCCCAGAAATGAATATGAAAATTTAGCTGATGTGGTAAATGACATCGGGATCAATGGACCTCAGTTCACCCCTGGCAGTCGATACGTATATTCTGACGCAGGATCATCAGTTCTTGGTGCCCTTATAGCATATTTAGGCGAGATGCCTCTTGAAGATTTTATCCAACAACGGATATTAGATAGAATTGGGATGACGGATACCTACACTGCTTTTACCAAAACCTCCAACTGGGCTAATAGGGTAAATAGCAACTATCTATGGTCAAAAGAAGATCAAAAATTCAATAAGTTTTGGGACAACACTCAAGAATCATTTTGGACATACTACAGGGGCTCGGCAGGCTTGTTTTCAACAATGTTAGATTATTCCATCTTTTTAAATACCTGGATGAAAAAAGGGGATAATCGAGAGATTAATCTTCTTACAGAACAATCTGTAGAACTTGCTCTCCAGCCGTATGCTACAAATCAATACGGCTTCCAATGGTTTGTTCGAAAACCTCTTGAATCGGAAGGCATGCCTTTAGTTTTTGGTCATGGAGGAAGTGACGGTACAATGGCAATGGCATTTCCTGAGTCCAATACAATGGTTTTTTACTTTACCCAATCAAGAATGCATCATAAACGGAGTGACTTCTTCCGTTTAATTGGAGACCTTGGAATTATAAGTAAGTCAAAATTTGTAAATGCGTATTACAATTATTTAAAGTCTAATCCACTAATTCAACCAAGTGATTTAATGCAAATTCAGAACAAAAGTAAATTGATTGGACTTTATAAAACACCTGAAGATGCGAAAGATCAATTTGAAATGACTATTAGAACTGAGAATGGCAAGCTAAGGTTTAATGATAATTTTAATGACGGCTTTCTAATTCCCATAGAGATGAATGTATTTGCCCCCGGAGTGTATCATGAATCTGATGATGTATTTGAATATGAAGAGAACGTTCGATTTATTTTCAACATAGTCAATGGAGAGATTACCGGTGTTAAAGTAGAGTTTGAAGGTGGAGTGGATATACTTAATAAGGTAAAAGATTAATTGAATAAAAAGCTATCACTAACAATTTATATAGCGTATTAAAACGCGCCGTATACTCAACGTTAGCACCAATATTAAATAAATCAACTAAAAAAATGAAAATTCACTCAAGAGATTTAAGAAATATGAGGACTTATTATCTCCTCCTGGTTTTTCTTTCTATAGTAACATTTAGTTGCAATAAAAAAACCTATGTAGGGGATTTGGTGATTTCCAATACCAACGTTGTAGACGTAGTGTCTGGTAAAATATTAAAGTCACAAGATGTGGTAATCAAAGCCGATACCATCATCTACATAGGGGATCATCGTTCTATAGCTATTACGGCCAATGAAACCGTTGACGGGACCGGAAAGTACCTAATCCCCGGGCTATGGGATATGCATACCCATACATCCTCCATCCCCATCACCCGCGACATCTTCTTCCCCCTCT
>CAYZKX010000332.1:0-2178 GCA_964479055.1 uncultured Flavobacteriaceae bacterium | reverse complement strand
TACCATTACCGGTCCCGTATTAATGGCCAGTGGTACTACCTTGACAATTCCTGCAGGAATGACAGTTAGAGCTCAACCGGTAGGGGTCAATGCCTATATTGCCATTCAGCAGGGGGCACAAATTAACGCAAATGGTACTGCAAGTGAGCCCATTGTGTTGACTTCCAATTCTAGCAATCCTGCCTCTGGTGATTGGGGTGGCTTGGTGATTTGTGGAAGAGCACCAATCAATTCTACGGCAGATGGCTCAACGGATACGGCAACTTCAGAAGTAGGTGGTCTTTCTTATGGTGGAAATACAGCTGCTGATAATTCAGGTATCATTCGATATGTGCGTATCGAATACGCTGGTGGTGCCATTGATGGTAATGCAGAGCTTAACGGTCTTTCTGCCTATGCCGTTGGTAGCGGAACCACGATGGATTTCATACAAGTTTATGAGGGATCCGATGATGGTTTTGAATTTTTTGGAGGAACTGTAAATGCCAGTCATTTGGTAGTGGTCAACTCTGAAGATGATTCTATCGACTGGACAGAAGGGTTTACCGGAACATTGACCGATGTTTATGTTCAGCACGGTGCTTCACACGACAAAGCTTTTGAATGCGATGGGTACAACACAGATTTTAGCAATGAAACTGGTACTTTTTCTGCCCCTAACGTTACCAATGTTACTGTTGTTGGTGCTAATGATGGAAGTGAGGCCATTCGATTGCGTGCAGGTACACAGGGTATCTTTACCAATGTAGTCGTTACTGATTTTGATGAGGCATTTGACTTGGACGGCGATATGGGCGATAACCCAACCGGACAAGGAGTCATAGATGATTTACTAAATGTTATTGATGTAACGTTCAACAATGTTACCACGACCTTGAAAAACGATACAGGCTTCACCTTTGCTGAAAGTGATTTTATTTCAGGTGTTGGCAATGGCACAGGTACTGATGTGGCTACCTGGGGTGCTGGGTGGACCGTCGGCATAAATTAATTTGAAGTTAGTTTAGTTACATATTTTCAAGAGCCCTGGCGTTACCGTCAGGGTTTTTTTATGCATTTCATCGAAAAGTGTAGTCTTTTTCGACGTCTTGCCAAGGGTGGCCGTTCAAAATATTTATATTTGTGGCACACCCTTTGTTACCAATACTTTATGAAGCAACTTTACCTCATTGCTTTATTTCTTTTTTCTACACTTGCATTCTCACAAGAATCGCAGGCAACTGGTGATATTGACGGGTTCAAACTATATCCTAACCCAACCACCAATGGCAAGGTCTTTATCGTGACCAGCCAAAACGCCCCAAAAAAGGTGCTAATTTTTGACGTGCTGGGTACGCAGGTTCTACAAACTACAATTCTGGGCAAAGAAATTAATGTGTCGAACCTTGACAAAGGCGTCTATATTCTACGTGTTTTTGAGAAAGATAAAGTTGCCACTAGAAAGCTTATTATCAAGTAAATCCCGCTTTATTTAACGTCCTTTCAACCCATTTATAGGTAGTTCATCGAACACACCTACAAAAAAATGCGTTTCACAACATTTAGTATCACAGTATCAGGCCTTTGTCTACTTTTATAGTGCTTAAATCCCAAATCAGGCATATGAAAAAAATCTACTTGATTCTGTTATTGGTTTTTCCATTAATCACATTTAGCCAAGAAATGCTAACCGTAAACGACGCCAAAAAGCAAGAAATGGTCAAGGGATTTAAAATGTATCCCAATCCGGCTTATGGTGATGAAATATACATCACCACGGAAACGAATGGCCTGAAAAAGATTACCATTTTTGATGTGTTCGGTGAGGTTGTACTTACCGACAAAATTTCAACCAATCGATTGAACATCTCACGGCTTGTACCCGGTGTGTATGTGCTTCAGGTTGCTGAGCAAAATAAGACAATGACCCGAAAACTAGTGGTCAAATAATATATCCCCAACTACTTTTTGAAGTCCTGGTGGTCGCCCATCAGGATTTTCTTTTTGAACTCATTTAGACTTTTTGGAATGTGCGAAAATTAGGATTTTCGCAACTAGTTGATGACCTTTTTTGAATTGCATAGCTGCGCTATGGAATGAAAAAAAGACAAAATGTAGGTGTGACAGGACAATTTTTTAGCCATTGGAAAAAGTCTAAATGAGTTCTTTGTTACTTTTGTGTTGTACATTAACACTAGT
>CAYZKX010000331.1:0-2194 GCA_964479055.1 uncultured Flavobacteriaceae bacterium | reverse complement strand
ACAGTATTTTACAACAGAGATGTTTGGGAAGTCCAAGATTAGATTACGACCATCGTATTTTCCGTTTACCGAGCCTAGTGCAGAGGTAGATGTGTACTGGGGATTAGAGACGGAAGCCGATTATAGAATCACCAAAGGGACGGGTTGGTTAGAGATTATGGGTTGTGGTATGGTTGATCCTAATGTACTTGAAAACTGTGGTATTGATGCCAAAGCGTATTCGGGTTATGCTTTTGGTATGGGAATAGATCGTATTGCCATGTTGTTGCATCAAATTTCTGATATTCGATTGTTAAGTGAGAATGACGTGCGCTTTTTGGAGCAGTTTAGGAGTTCCATTTAATTAGTTTCATACTTTCTTAACCAAGCTAAATGTTCTTTAATAAGTGTCTCTCTAGGCACAAAATGTCCAGTTTCGGAAATGTAATGTCTTTTGTCCTTTTCTGGGGTACCCATTAATTTAAACATTGGTATCTGAGCGGATTCCAAAGGGAAGAATTGATCAAATTTACCATTGAGCATAAGAACTGGCATTGTAACTCTTGAAGTGTAGTGATAAGCTTCAACTTCCTTTTTACTCTTTTGAAAACATAAACCACCAACATAAAGCACTGCGCTTGTTACGCGATCATCAATAGCTAGCAAAGTATTGGCCATAAAACCTCCCCAACTGGCACCATGATACGTTAGATTTGAAGCATCCATATCATCTCTACTCACAATATAATCGATAGCACGCTTATAGTCTTTGCCCCATTTAATAACGTGATCTTTGTATTCTTCAGATTCGTTTGGGTAATCACTTTTTAGATCATCTATTCTTTCATAAGTACTTAGGTAAATTGGTAAGATTACTGCATAACCCTCTTGCATCAAATAATTAAATCGACTTAAATTACGTTTTATGGCATATTCTATATTGGGTAGATGAATAGCGTTAGAACCTGGAAAATAAATTATAGGTTTTAAGGGCTTTGTCGCAGTGCTATCGTAAAATATATATCCAGGTAAAATACCATTTTCTTCATATGCAGAATTCACTTCAAAACGTTCTACTTTAAAAGTACCTGAGCTTATGTCTTGTGGAATAACTTTAGCATTTAATGGCTTATCAGCATAATTAAACTGTTCTTTAAAAATCTCAAATACATCATTAGAAACAGTTTCTTCATTCAAAAAATCTCGTGCAGGAATAGCAACTGACTTTTCAGGCGATTCGTCTATATCTGAATGTCCTTCCAAGTTTTTAACCAAGCGCATACCATTAGAGGGACTTCTGTCTAAAACATGTTGGCCATAATAGTCATTAAAATAATAGGGATCATCAGTATAACCACCTCCAAGTATTCCTTTGTGATTATTTAAATCGTCCGTAGAATTGATTACCCACTCTCTAGCATTACCAGCAATATCAAACATTTGATTTGGGTTTTTAGAGTTTATTGAGCCTACAGCTACCAACATGTTTTTGGAAAAATTACTTTTGGGAACAAACCCCGATGATCTAAAGAGCAATGCTGCATGAGCCCATTGATAAATATTTGGCAAGCTCAGTCCTTTAAATTTGGCATAGGCTCTGGCTTCGAACCAACTTATCCCAGTTACCGGGAAATTCTCTTGTCCTTCGGGATAGTTGCCATAAGACCAGCCTGCAGGACCAGTTTGTCCCAGGCCATCAACAAACGTTTTGATAGTACTTTCAAATAGTAGCTTTTTATCATCTAATTGGTATGGAAAATCCCAATACTCTGGGTTAGTATAACCACCTTGATCCAAAAACTCTTTATACTCTTTGTTAGTGACCTCGAATTTTGACATGCTATAAGGCCCAATTTCAACTGGAGGTAAATGGTCAACACCAGGAAAGTTCAAGGGTTTTTTGCCTCCAATAAAAAGCACATGATCTTTTATGTAATTATTTTCCTTTGGAAAATTAAAAGTGTTGTAACCATTAGAGATATAGTAGGTGTGCGCAAATTCTGTATCAAAGAAATCTTCATATTCGAACTGATACTCAAGGTAACCATTGGGAATTCTTACACTATCAAGAGGTGTAGTACCAATGTAATTCCATACACCAGTTGAATCATTCATTCTTTTGATAGAGACCCTAATTCCATTAACATCAGATTTAATAGAAACAGGCTGCGTTACTTTCTCGTAGTAGTTTTGAATAACAGGGTTAGTGTTACCC
>CAYZKX010000330.1:0-2201 GCA_964479055.1 uncultured Flavobacteriaceae bacterium | reverse complement strand
AACAATACCTGTGTAATACACATTTTTAAACGGCAGCTCATCGCGATACTCATAACCTGCAATGATCATTCTGGCCACCCAAAAGAACATGATCTCTGGGGCCGTAACCAAATCATTGGTTGGATAATAATAGTTGATCTCCTCATTTTCTGGATCCCGAATACCATCAAATACTGATATTGGCCATAACCAAGATGAGAACCAAGTATCTACTACATCTGATTCTTGACGCAGAGTTTCAAGTGTAATTGAAGGGTTCTTAGTTTGGGCTAATTCAAAAGCTTCTTCCTTGGTCTTAGCAACAACAAAGTCGTTAACACCATCGCCATAGTAGTAAGCGGGAATCTGATGACCCCAAAACAATTGCCGTGAAATGTTCCAATCGCGTAAATTTTCCATCCAATTCCTATAGGAATTTTTGAATTTTTTAGGATGAAATTGAATAGTGTCATTCATGACGTTGTCCAAAGCCGGTTTGGCGAGATCTTTCATCTTTAAAAACCATTGTGCTGAGATCTTAGGTTCTATTACTGCTTTTGTGCGCTCACTGGTTCCTACTTTATGAGTATAATCTTCAACTTTAGCAAGTATTCCAAGTTCTTCTAATTCTTTAGCAGCTTCTTTTCGGGCTACGGCTCTGTCCATTCCTTCGTAATGCAATCCATGAGCGTTCAAACTACCATCATCATTTAAAATATCAATGATTTCTAAATTATGACGCTCACCTATATCTTTATCATTGACATCGTGCGCAGGTGTAATTTTAAGACATCCTGTACCAAACTCCATGTCTACATAATCATCCATTATAATTGGCACAACACGATTACAAATTGGAACGATCACTTCCTTTCCTTTAAGATGTTTAAATCGCTCATCATTAGGATTCACACAAACTGCAGTATCGCCCAAAATGGTTTCGGGTCTTGTTGTAGCTATGGTAACAAAATCTTCTTCACCTTCAATTTGGTAATTTACGTAGTAGAGTTTATCTGTGCGTTCTACATGCACAACTTCCTCATCAGACAAAGTGGTTTGAGCTTGAGGATCCCAGTTAACCATGCGGTAGCCACGATAAATAAGGCCTTTTTGATATAAATCGATAAAGACATCTATAACGGCTTCTGACAGATCGTCATCCATTGTGAATTTTGTGCGATTCCAATCACATGATGCTCCTAGTTTTTTAAGTTGTTCCAGTATAATACCACCATGCTTATGGGTCCATTCCCACGCATGTTCTAAAAACTCTTCACGTGTAAGTTCAGATTTATCTATTCCCTCGTCTTTTAATTTTGCAACAACTTTAGCTTCAGTAGCTATTGAAGCATGATCCGTTCCTGGTACCCAACAAGCATTATAACCATTTAATCGCGCCTTACGGATAAGGACATCTTGTATGGTATTATTTAACATGTGACCCATATGAAGTACTCCAGTTACATTTGGTGGCGGAATTACTATGGTATAAGGTTCTCTATGGTCTGGTTTAGAATAAAAATATCCGTGATTCATCCAGTAATCATACCATTTATCTTCTACCTTATGAGCTTCATATTGTGCAGGAATTGCCATA
This sequence comes from uncultured Flavobacteriaceae bacterium, assembly GCA_964479055.1. Taxonomy (GTDB): domain Bacteria; phylum Bacteroidota; class Bacteroidia; order Flavobacteriales; family Flavobacteriaceae; genus CAYZKX01. The sequence goes on along the minus strand of CAYZKX010000330.1, from coordinate 625 downwards.
CTTTGGAATAGTTTTTGAACAATAAGTTGCAAAAGTACTTATATTTTAATTTTTTAAAAACTATAAAGTGTATTTATGAGGACAGTAAATACTTACGATTGTGCATTACGTCCAATATTTTTGTAGAATGCATAAAAAGTATTTAAGTTTACAAATAGATATAAAAACTAAAACGATGAAAAAATTAGTTACAATTATGTTTGTTGCCCTTTTTACAGTGGCTGTTACCGCTCAGGAAAAAGTAGCAAAAATTGAATTTAAAACTGAAACTATTGACTATGGTACAATTGAAAAAGGTGCTGATGGTGTACGTATATTTGAATTTACTAATACTGGAAATGCACCCTTAATATTATCGAAAGTTAAGTCGAGCTGCGGTTGTACAGTACCTCAATGGTCAAAAGAACCAATAATGCCTGGTGAATCTGGTGAAATTCAAGTAAAATATGACACACAACGTGTGATGCCAATTAGAAAAACAATTACTGTGACTTCCAATGCTGAAAGACCAACAGTAGCATTAAAAATAAAAGGAGATGTAATTGATCCTAATAAGACTAGTGTATTGGAGAAAAAAAGTAAAAAAAGCGTAATTGAGCAGTAATTAATAATACTGAATACAGAA
>CAYZKX010000329.1:0-2227 GCA_964479055.1 uncultured Flavobacteriaceae bacterium | reverse complement strand
CACCATCTTGAATTGCTATGGTTGCTGATGCATTTACGGTTAAATCATTCATCTCAGCAGTTACTCCTGATGTAATTATTGGCGTATTAATTACATTCGGAATAGTAACCACACTTTCTGCTACTGGTATTGCTCCAGCGTCCCAGTTGCCAGTATCTGTCCAACTTGTACCATTAGTACCTGTCCAAGTTACATAGACACCACAATTTTTACCTCCATCATAAATTATCCAATTATACGGAGCGCTTGTTAATGTATTTCTTGCATCTTCTGCTAAACAATACGTAGTATCTCCATCTAAGGAAAAACCTCTAGGAATTCTAGCCTCACCTGTTTCCAACGTTGCCCAACCTATTAACGTAGCATCATAATTATCCGTAGACATTGCCGAGCCTGAAAACATGTAACCTGAAATAAATGCACTGCTCAAATCCCAATTCGCTAAATTTTGATTAAATGATGACGCTTCTTCAAAAACTCCGGCAAAACCTTCTACACTTGACACATCCCAAGCTGATATATCTTCATTAAATAAAGATGCTCCTGTAAACATAAAGTTAAGATCGTTAACACCACTAACATCCCAAGTTCCTATTTTATCTTTTAAATCTTCGAAATTCGAACAATTCTTAAACATGTCTGATAATGAAATTACTCTTGACAAATCTGGAACATCACCTGCGTTTAGCTTAACATTTGTACAACCACTAAAAGCATCATCTACATATCGCCATTGTTGCGTTCCCCATTGCTCTATGGTTTGTAATCTAGCTCTTGAATCTCCTCCATTACCAAAAAGTATTGCTGGAAAAACCCCACTTATGATTACTTCATAAGTTCCTGCTGATGCATAGGTATGCGAACTAGCACCTGTTTGATTGGATTCAACAGTTCCATCTCCCCAATCTATAGTATAATTATACGTAGTCCCTGAACGTACTGGTATAATTACATCTTCTCCGTCATTTACTAACCAAGTAGTGATAAAAGTATCTTCTGTACAACCTCTTCCTGCATCATTAATTGTCCAATTATAAGTATCACTGGTTAAGGTATCGTGCGCCGCTTCACTTAAACAATAGGTAGTATCAGCATCTAGCGTTATATCCGAAGGTATTTTAGTTTCTCCATCATCTAAGGTTGCCCATCCTATTAAAGTAACATCATAATTTGAGGTAGTCATGGCTGAACCTATAAACATATAGTCCATATACATCACGGAACTAATATCCCAATTTGATAAATCCTGATTAAAAGACGCTGCATCTTCAAAGACTGATTCCATATCTTCAACATTAGCAACATTCCACGCAGATATATCTTCATTAAATAAGGATACATCAAAAAACATTGCATTAATATCGGTGATCGAACTTATATCCCAAGTTCCTATTTTATCTTTTAAGTCTTCAAAATTATCACAACTTTGAAACATCGATGCAATGGTATTTACTTGGGACAAATCAGGAACATCATCAGCATTTAATTTTAAATTTTCACAACCTCTAAAGGCAAAAGATAAATCTTGCCATTGTTGTATTCCCCATTGTTCAATGGTTTGAATTTTTGGCCACAAATGACTCATACCCTTACCAAACAAAGTAAAACTAGGATATTCTCCAAAAATTTTAATTTCATAAGTTCCAGCAGTTTCATAAATATGTGATGCATCGGTTGTAAGTCTATACTCAATAGTTCCATCACCCCAATCAATGCCATAATTGTATGTATATGCTGTTATTAATGGAATGGTAATCTCATCATTATCTTCTACTAACCAAGTAGTAATAAAAGCATCTCCTGGGCAATTCCTTCCACCATCGTTAATCTCCCAATTATAGGTATCACTTGTTAAGATGCTTCTTGCATTTTCTGCTAAACAATACGTAGCATCTGCATCTAAACGTAAATCTGAAGGAATTTGAGTTTCTCCATCATCTAATGTTGCCCAGCCTATGAGTGTAGCATCATAATTAGCTTGAGACATGCCTGCACCTATAAACGTGTTACCTGAAATAAATACACTACTCAAATCCCAATCTCCTAAGCTTTGATTAAACGATGTGGCTCCGTTAAATGAATCTGATATATTTTCTACTGCTGATACATCCCATGCTGAAATATCTTCATTAAATAAAGATGTACCAGCAAACATCCAATCAATCTTCCTAACACCACTAACATCCCAAGTTCCTATTTGGTCTTTTAAATCTTCAAAATTGGTACA
>CAYZKX010000328.1:0-2232 GCA_964479055.1 uncultured Flavobacteriaceae bacterium | reverse complement strand
AACCGTTGATGGCCACTTCAACATATGCCCTTAGTTTTTGAGGTGTGGAAATATCGGAAGGTGAATAATAAATAAGATCCTTTTCCTGAGCAATATCCAACAAACGCTCATAATTGGTCATGCTAAGCAAGCTTAATTTTACACGATCGTTCTCTAAAGTGGGTGCGTTCATAACAAATTGTTTATGAGATCTGTATTAACGCGATGATTACCTTCAAAAGGAATAATGGTAACATTATCACCAAATAATTCATGAACGCGCTTAGTTTCATACGCCATACGCTCAGAGTTTAAATACTCATCTGCCGTACCGTAGGTCATTAAAACAGATGCATTTAAAAAATCGAAATCCTTTGCCAATAGTTCTTTAGGAATACCACCTGACATCAAAACCAATTTTAAACAATTTAATTTTCGTTTAACCAAGTATCTCATCGCTACACTTACACCTTGTGAATAACCAACAATTATCAGGTTTGTATGAGAAGGGATGTTTTCATTTTCAAAAATGCTATCAAAATAGCGCATTATATTTTCAGTTTCCTTGATCGTATTTTCCTTGGTTAGCCATGATGCACCAACATGTTGAAATTTTGGAGCAATATAATATTTACTTGGGGCTTGAGGTGCAATGATGTAGTTGGTCTCTGGATCGAGATCTGTAAAATACTTTAAAAAATATTTACTTAAATAGCCCATCCCGTGACATACAAACCACACATTTTTTGTACCACTGGTAAATGTATTGAGTGTAGAATAGGTGTTAGTTGTTTTGTAGTGTATTTCTTTTTCAGATATGTCCATGTTAGCAATACTTAATGAACCTAATTTAACCTGGTTATTCGCTAAAGTAGGCGTATTCAATAAAATAAATTTAAAATAATTTTTTTTGCGTTTCTGTATAAATGTTAAAAATATTAACTATATTTACAAACAGGATTATTTATCCTATTTGATTAATAGCCAATATATTGTATTCTGATTCTATATTCAGTTAAGACAATATGCTCCCAATCTTCGATAAACCTCTTACTCCTTATTAGAGGTAATTATTAATCAAATTTTGAACTTATCATGAAACAAATTTCGAAGTTTAGTATGGCGGGTATTAATTTTTTATTATCCGCTAAGCATTATGTTTTTTATTTAGCATTATTTTTTGGGTTACTACAAGTCCAAGATTTATATGCTCAAAGTTCTTCACCATGTAATTGCGCTATTAGATGGGAAGAAGGTGGCCATTGGAATGATGATGGCACAATAGACGAACAAGGTAATCCTCCTTCACCTCAAGGAATTATTAGATGTGGTAGTGCTGCCGATACGCAGTCAAACATCGCGCCGGGTTGTTTTTATAACCCTGCAGATTTTCCTGGTCAACTTCAGGTAACGTATGTTGATAATATGGGTGTTTTAACACCACTTATTGATGGTGTTGTTTGTTTGGATCCTGATCCGCAAGCTAGCAGTCCTGTACCACCTGCTTCTGAGGTGGTAGCACCAGAAACTGGTGATGGTATGATTTGGATAAATTTTGATGTACGTGCTAATGCGGGTACTTCAGAGTTCCAGATTATTTCAAATTCAGGCATGCAGAATATTGTTTGGGCATTGTATTACTCAGCGACTCCGGGCATTTTGGCTAGTGGCGACACTGATGGTTTGTCTGGTGATTGTAGTGAATTAATATTACAGGCCTGCGGTACTGACTTTAATGGTTGGGCCGATTTTGCATTTCCTACACCAATATTTGGGGAAATTACCAATTATTATCTGGCAATTTGGGATATTAACCCTAGCCATGGTGGTGATTCAGGTTTTCCAAATGTTAACTTTAAAGCCAGATATGGCTGTGGTGACGGAGATTTATGTTTATTAAGGGAAGATAATGAAACTGTTGAATGCCAAGGTGATGGCACTTATACTGTTCAAGTTGACGTAGAAGGTATTAATGGATTATATGGTGGCGTTGATAATACAGGAATGGCTACTAATATTACTTCTGATATTTGTTTAACTAATTTAGCCGATACCCCAGTCACTACAAGTGGAACAATAACGTTTACATACCCTGATGGCGTAGATTATGATTATAGTATAACTCGCGTTGGAGATTGCGAAGGAAATACGGTTTCTAATCCAGGGGATTGTACAATAGATGGATCTGGAGTGGCACCGGATTGTTGTGACTGTACAGTTTACACAATACCACCTAATGGTGGTGAAACACTG
>CAYZKX010000327.1:0-2234 GCA_964479055.1 uncultured Flavobacteriaceae bacterium | reverse complement strand
GGGCTGGGGACCTGGTTGGGGATACCCAGGATGGTGCCCTTACTACGGCTATGGATACCCTTATTATGGTTATAATGGCTATGCCTATAATGCCTCTAGAAGAGGAATGTCTAATGCCTATACAAGCAGAACACTTACAGATTTAAACAGACGCAGTAGTGCCGTTACCAGAGATTACACCAGAAGTAGAAGATCGGCATCTAATCTCAATACCAACAGGACTACTCGTGGAAATGGCGTAGCATACGCTGATAGAAATCGTAAAGGTCGACCATATTCAGCTACGCGCCCACAAAGTAATGCCAAACGTAATCGTGTAGGAACATCAACAGCTAGAACAAGACCGTCATCGGTATCTCGAACGCGACCAAATTCTGTTTCCAGAACCCGACCAAATTCTACAAATAGGTCGATTAATAGAAATAGTAATTATAATAGAAACAACTCTGGTTCAAGGTCAACACGCAGTTATTCCAGACCTTCAACGACTAGAAGTTCAGGAGGATCGAGATCATTCTCTCGCGGTGGTTCCAGCAGACCATCAGGAGGTGGTGGAGCCAGACGAGGTGGTGGACGCATGTAATTCTATTTTCTTAAATCGCAATTAAAATTTATATATGAAAAAGTTAATACTACTATTCATAGCCGCTATAGCTATGCCTTATAGTTACGCTCAAGACATCAGCGATGCTGTTCGTTATGCAAGTGATGAAATAAAAGGAACAGCTCGTTTTAGGGCATTAAGTGGTGCGTTTGGAGCACTGGGTGGCGATTTATCGGCCGTGAGTTTAAATCCTGCCGGCTCTGCCATTTTCAATAGACCACAAGCATCTATTACTTTAGCCAATTTTGACGTAGATAATACCACTACCTATTTTGGTAATTCAAATGGAACTTCGAATTCAAGTTTTGAACTTAATCAATCTGGTGCTGCTTTTGTTTTTAATAATACAGATATTAGTTCACCATGGCGCAAATTTGTTATCGCATTGACTTACGACCAAACCAATAATTTTGATAATGCCTTTTTTGCTTCTGGGATGAATACCAGGTCAATTGATAGTTATTTTCTTGAAAATGCTCAAGGACTACGTCTGGACCAAATATCAGCATTTGAAGGAGAATCCTATACTCAAGCCTATGCTGCAATTGGTAATATATATGGATACCAGAATCAACAAGCTTTTTTAGGGTTTGAATCGTTTATTTTAGAACCTGAAGACATCAACAATGATGCGAACACTGTGTATTTTTCTAACATCGCTCCAGGCACCTTCAATCAGCAATACTCTTACGTATCAACAGGTTATAATGGTAAGTTTGGGTTCAACACCTCTGTTCAATTCAAAGAAAGTCTTTTCCTAGGTATAAATCTCAATTCGCATTGGTTAAATTACAATCGCTCGACCTTTTTAAATGAAACCAACAACAATGATGGCTCATTTGTTAACCAGGTTGGGTTTGGCAACAACTTATTCACACGAGGAACTGGATTCTCTTTCCAATTAGGTGCAATTGCAAAAGTTAATGATGTAATTCGACTTGGTTTTACGTATGACTCCCCTATTTGGTACAATATTGATGAAGAAACCACGCAATATATTGAAACTACTTTGAGTACAAATGAATTATTGATAATCGATCCAAGAATAATAAATGTATTCCCACGATATGAATTAAGAACACCTTCTAAAATTACAGGAAGTATCGCTTTGGTATTTAAGCAATACGGTTTAATAAGCTTTGATTATTCACGAAAAGACTTTAGTAACACGCAATTTGAACCAACAACTGATCCTACTTTCGTAGTTCAAAACAATTTAATAAGCAATAATCTAGATGTTTCCAATACCTATAGAGTTGGAGGTGAATTCCGAATAAAACAACTCAGTATAAGAGGTGGATACAGAATGGAAGAAAGTCCCTATAGAGACAAAAATTTCTATGGTGATCTAGACGGTTTCTCTTTAGGATTGGGCTATAATTTTGGTCAATTAAAGTTTGATGTTGCTTATGAAAATACCGAAAGAACAATTAATCAACAATTGTATAATGTTGGTCTAACCGATACTGCCCAGATAAGAAGTGATTTTTCTGACCTTATTTTCACACTAAGCTTTAGTTTGTAAATAAGTAATAAACAATATAAAGGCCTTAGATTACTCTAAGGCCTTTTTTTATCTTTTCAAGGCAAAGTGTGCTTTAAATTGTCGTCTGCTGTTGTCCAATGGTTC
>CAYZKX010000326.1:0-2235 GCA_964479055.1 uncultured Flavobacteriaceae bacterium | reverse complement strand
CCTCCGAAATGGTCATAAAATAACGTGTGATTTCTCTATGTGTCACAGTTAATGGACCTCCGTTCTCAATTTGACGTTTGAACAATGGAATAACCGAGCCGTTCGATCCTAATACATTACCAAATCGCGTAGTGATGAATTTGGTTTGACCTTTGCCTTTTAAGCAACTCACATATAATTCAGCTATTCGTTTAGTGGCTCCCATCACATTTGTAGGATTTACAGCTTTATCGGTCGAGATCAAAACAAATTTATTGATCCCATGCTTCACTGCAAGATTAGCAATGTTTTTTGTACCATTTATATTCACTCTCACCGCTTCATAAGGACTATCTTCCATTAGTGGTACATGCTTGTATGCTGCGGCATGAAATACGAATTTTGGTTTATGGAGTGAAAATATATTATTCATACGCTCAATATCTCTAATATCAGCAATTACCGTTTCAATACGCTGTATTCCTAATTGTTTCAGTTCTTGTTGCAAGTCGTACAAAGCCGATTCAGCGATATCTACAAGCACCAGTTTTTTGAAATTATACTTTGATAATTTCCTAACCAGTTCACTACCTATTGATCCTGCTGCGCCAGTAACTAAAATGATATTGCCATCATATTCTTCTTCAAGTAGGGGATTGGTTATAACTATTGGTTCACGACCTAAAAGGTCTTCAATTTTTACATCTTTGATTTGACCTATACTCAAATCACCATCGATCCAATTTTGAACTGGTGGTACGATCTTCACCTTAACTTCAAGCTTAAAAAGGTGCGTTGTGATTTCAAGAAGTCTTGTAGGATCAATATTTTGAATAGAGACAATTACTTCGGTTAATTGCAGACGTTTTACAAACTTCTCATTAATTTGATCAAGGGCATATACATTGAGTAAGTTTATTTTTTTACCGTGTTTTTTAGTATTGTCATCAATAAACCCAATAACTTCAAGATTATTATTAATATCATTAACTATAACATCGTAAGTGATCATTCCTGAATCACCTGCTCCATATATCAATACGCGACCATCAATTTCATAATTAGATATCATTCCTCTATAGATTGACTTCACCAAAAATCTAAAGCTAATTAGCAATATAATATTCAGAAAAAGGTGAATATAGATAACCGAACCTGATAATTCCAATTGAGGTATTAAATCAAATTTTCGGTTTAAATAGGTACTAAGAAGTAGGATTGTAGCCAAAATATTGGCCCCAATAATTAGGTTCACTACATCTTTAAAGCCTGTATACCTAACAACACCTTTATGTGATTTTACAAGGAGGAAACTAATAATTGCAGTAATAACTACTAACGGAATCTGACTGGCAACGTTATATAGGTCAAAATCCATCATAAAATTAAATCGAATGAGGTAAGCCAGAAAGAATGAACATACAACTATAACCACATCAATTAGCAATATCAGCCATTTGGATGCATAGCGTTGAGAAAATTTATTTAAATATTTACTAGTCATGAAGCAAGACAGCTTTTAAAACAATCTAAAACTCTATTTAATTCATTATCAGTCAAATTAGATCCACTCGGCAAACATAAGCCTTTTTCAAATAAACCATCTGAAACACCATTTAAATAGCTTGGTGCATCTTTATAAACGGGTTGTTGATGCATAGGTTTCCAAAGGGGTCTAACCTCAATATTTTCACTTTCAAATAGTTGCCGCAAGGCTTCTCTTTTTTCATAAGAATCAGTCAGTATGCAACTCAACCAACGATTAGAAAAATGAGATTCTGGTTCATCTAAAAAGGTGATATCATCAAAGTCCTTTAAAGCTTCCTTATATATCGCATGATTTCTCCTTCTCAATTCAACAAACTCATCCAAAACCATCATTTGGCCTCGACCAATACCAGCGAGAACATTAGAAAGACGATAATTATATCCAATGGTAGAGTGCAAATAGGCTGGTGATTTATCCCTTGCCTGGGTGGATAAAAACACAGCCTTTTCTTTTAGTAATTTATTTTTAGCCACGAGAGCACCACCACCTGATGTTGTTATGATCTTATTACCGTTAAATGAAAGTATACCTATATCTCCAAAAGTTCCACATTTCTGATTATGGTAGGTACTGCCAAGTGCTTCAGCACTGTCCTCGATAACAGGAATACCGTAATTTTTAGCGATCTGATGCACTTCATTAACCTTATAAGGCATACCATAAAGATGCACTGCAATTATAGCCTTAGGTAACTTTCCATGTTTGAT
>CAYZKX010000325.1:0-2253 GCA_964479055.1 uncultured Flavobacteriaceae bacterium | reverse complement strand
CCGTCCAGACCGCAAAACAGCAAATCCTTCACAGAAATGTGAGGGATTTTTTTGTGCTTTTTATTTTGAAGATCAAGAAATATCAGTGAATAGACAAATGGTTTTCAATAGTTTACAAATCTCTTCGTTTTTTTCTTTCCTTTATTGTACGCATTCTTCAAAATAATTTTGACCGGTAGATTTTAAATTACCGTAAATTTGTAAAATGATTCAAGAGCTTAAAGACCATTATGGTCATTTGTTTGAAGACGGCCTAATTCATGAGATCAATCAGGCAGGCACTTTTAAAGAAATTCCTGAAGGCTTTAAATTAATAGAAGTAGGTGAGTATGTTAGGTATATGCCATTGCTAATCTCAGGCGCTATCAAAATAATGAGAGACGATGATGATGGTGATGAATTATTGCTCTATTTTTTAGAAAAAGGCGATACTTGTGCAATGACCTTGACCTGTTGTCTTGGTCAAAAAAAAAGTGAGATCAGGGCCATTGCCGAAACCGAAGCTAAACTGGTCATGATACCCATTCAAAAAATGGAAGAATGGTCTGCTAAATATAAAAGTTGGCGCAACTTTGTATTTGAGAGTTACCATAATCGCCTCAATGAAATGCTCAATACCATTGATAGTATTGCATTCCATAAATTGGATGAGCGCTTGTTAAAATATCTTAGTGAGAAAGCTCGAGTTTCAAATAACAATACCATTCACAATACACATCAAGAGATTGCATACGAGTTGCACACATCAAGAGTAGTTATTTCAAGACTATTGAAAAAACTGGAGAATCTAGGTAAGATCGAGCTTCATAGAAATCACATCACCTTAAAGAACATTTAGTTGTCAATGTAACTATTGTTACTGCACCTTATTCTAACCTAAGTTACTTTTGCACTACAATTAATTGAAGTACAATGGAAGTTTTAGAGGTCTTAGGATATATCAGTGCTCTAATAATAGGCATAACCTTGGGTTTAATAGGAGGTGGAGGATCCATATTAGCTGTTCCCGTTTTAGCCTATATGTTTATGATTAATGAAAAAGTGGCCACGGCCTATTCCTTATTTATTGTTGGAGCCAGTGCTTTAGTAGGCGGTATCAAACAGCACTTTAAAGGGTATGTTGATTGGCGTACTGCCATTGTTTTTGGTATTCCTGCAATTATTGGTGTAACTATGGTGCGCTATTATGTGGTACCTGCGCTACCTGAGATTTTGTTTTCAGTTAACGATTTTGATTTCACCCGACGCATGGCCATGTTCGGATTGTTTGCTGTGTTAATGATTCCGGCAGCATTTTCAATGTTGAAAAAACGAAAATCAAAATTAAAGGTCTTAAATGAAGTGAAATACAATTATCCACTCATTTTAATTGAAGGTTTGCTGGTAGGTGGTGTAACCGGACTCATTGGTGCTGGAGGTGGCTTTTTAATAATTCCAGCCCTAGTAATCCTTGCCAATGTGAAAATGAAGGTGGCCGTTGGTACTTCTTTAATAATTATAGCACTCAAATCATTATTAGGATTCTTTTTTGGAGATGCCCTTACTATGGATATCGATTGGGCATTCTTGGGTACATTCACCACACTGTCCTTAATAGGCATTTTTATAGGCAGTTATATTGGAAACTTCATAGATGGGCAAAGGTTAAAAAAGGGATTTGGCTACTTTATTATTGTTATGGCCGTATTTATTTTTTACATGGAATTCTTTATAAAGCATTAGTGTAACTAATGTTACTGTGCACTCGTTCATAGAGTTATAAATTTGACTATTCAATACTAAAAATTTTACGTTATGATAATTGAACAGATATATACAGGATGTTTAGCACAAGGTGCTTACTATATTAAAAGTAAAGGAGAAGTTGCAATAATTGATCCCTTACGTGAAGTACAACCATATATTGATAGAGCCAATAAAGATGGCGCATCTATCAAATATATTTTTGAAACACATTTTCATGCTGATTTTGTAAGTGGTCATGTCACATTATCAAAAGAAACAGGAGCGCCAATTGTTTACGGACCTTTAGCTCAACCTAGCTTCGAAGCAATAATCGCTGAAGACGGCCAAGAGTTTAAATTGGGCGAGTTAACAATTGTAGCGTTACACACCCCTGGCCATACAATGGAAAGTACCACGTACCTATTAAAAGATAAAGATGGTAAGGACCATGCAATTTTTAGCGGTGATACTTTGTTTTTAGGTGACGTTGGTCGTCCAGATCTAGCTCAGAAAGCTGCTGATATGACT
>CAYZKX010000324.1:0-2294 GCA_964479055.1 uncultured Flavobacteriaceae bacterium | reverse complement strand
GTAGATCATTTGTTCGCATCCACTATTTTTTTACCATACCTGCAAAAATTAAATTTAGATAATCTTACAATTGCGTCACCAGATATGGGAGGTTCTAAACGTGCTTATGCCTATTCTAAAGCGCTAAGTAGTGATGTGGTTATCTGTTATAAGCAGCGGGCAAAAGCTAATGTCATCTCGCATATGGAACTCATTGGTGACGTAACTGGAAAAAATGTTGTTTTAGTGGATGATATGGTCGATACTGCTGGAACTCTAACTAAAGCTGCTGATTTAATGATGGAGCGCGGAGCTTTGAGTGTAAGAGCAATTTGTACACACCCTATATTATCGGGTAGTGCTTACGAACGGTTAGAGAACTCAAAATTAGAAGAATTGATAGTAACAGATTCAATTCCTTTACAACAAGAAAGTTCTAAAATAAGAGTATTGACTTGTGCTGACTTATTTGCAGATGTGATGCATCGCGTACATCATAACAGCTCAATAAGTTCAAAATTTATAATGTAAATAATTAATAATCATAAATAACAAAAATGAAATCAATTACAATTAATGGATCTCAAAGAGAAAGCGTGGGCAAAACGTCAACAAAAGCCCTACGTAATGCTGGCCAGGTTCCTTGCGTATTATACGGAGGGGAATCCAAGCCAGTGCATTTCCATGCACCAGAGCTAGAGTTCTCGTCACTCGTATACACACCAAATGCGCATACAGTTGTGATTAAACTTGATAATGGTGATTCTTTTAATGCAGTCATGCAGGATATACAGTTTCATCCTGTAACAGACAAAATCCTTCACATCGATTTTTATGAAATCCATGAGAATAAGGAAATCACCATGGAAATTCCTGTTAAAACTATTGGAACTTCTCGTGGTGTCCTTAACGGAGGTAACTTGAGGGTTCCTTACCGTAAACTGAGAGTAAAGGCTATTCCATCAAATCTTCCAGATTTTATCGAAGTAGACATCACACCAATGAAAATAGGCAGCAAAATTTATATAGCTGATTTAAAGAACGAAGACTATAAACTATTGCATTCTGACAATACTGTTGTAATGCAGGTAAGACGTAGTAGATTAGCGGTTGTGGATGCAGACGATGATGACGAGGATGAAGAAGGAACTGAAGAAGGTGCTGAAACTGCAGCTGAAGGTGCAGAAGCAAGTGCCGAGGCAGCACCTACGGAAGAAGCTTCAAAAGAATAAGCAACAAAGTTTTATTCATATAGCAAAAGCATTCTCAACTTTGAGGATGCTTTTTTATTTTTGAAAAAACCGAACTTATGTTAAACTGGTTATTGGCATTGGTCAACAAAAAAGATAAAACCCCTGATATGAAAAAATTTCTCATTGTAGGTCTTGGGAATATTGGCGAAAAATATGAAAATACACGCCATAATATTGGCTTTAAAATTCTCGATCATTTAGCCAAGGAAGAAAGTTTAACTTTTGAAAACAATAAGCTTGGTGCTACTGCGAGTTACAAATTAAAAGGCAGACAGTTCTTTTTACTGAAACCAAGTACATATATGAATTTGAGCGGAAAATCAGTAAAGTATTGGCTTGATAAAGAGAAGATACAATTAGAAAACTTACTGATTATTACAGACGATCTTAACTTGCCTTTCGGAAGTATTAGAGTAAAAACAAAAGGCAGTGACGGTGGTCACAATGGTTTAAAGGACATCCAAGACAAATTAAATACTTCAAAATATAATCGTTTTAGATTTGGAATTAGCGATTCGTTTTCAAAAGGACAACAGGTGGATTATGTTTTGGGTGAATGGTCGGAACAAGAAAATTTGAATTTGCATGAAAGGCTCAACACGTCAATAGAAGTCATAAAATCATTTGGCCTATCCGGTATATCAAATACCATGAACACATTTAACGGCAAATAAAAAATCCACTCAATATTGAGTGGATTTTTTTATAATTCAATGATCCTATTGACTAGTTGAATGTAAATTTCACTAGGACTTCATGAGTTCCATCATTAGCATCCGAAATTTGATTTTCACTAGAACTCTCGTAGCCATATCCAAGATCAAACCAATCAGATAAGTTTAACATTGCAAAACCAGCCCAAGCAGAATCTGTTCTATAAAGAGCTCCTATTTCGAATCGCTCAACAAATCTAAATGCAGCTGTGATATCAACTGATAAAGGAGAACCATTTACATATCGTATCATTGTTGATGGACGAAACTCTGTTGTCTCTGATAAATCAAAATTATAACCACCTGAGAGATAGAAATGCGCCTTGTCCGTTGCATAAGATATTCTACC
>CAYZKX010000323.1:0-2312 GCA_964479055.1 uncultured Flavobacteriaceae bacterium | reverse complement strand
ATTTATACATCAAAATCATTAAATTTGCACTTCTTTAATTTAAACTAAATTCATGTTTAATAATTTAAGTGATAAGCTAGATAAGGCGTTACACGTTTTAAAAGGTCATGGAAGTATTACTGAGGTCAATGTAGCAGAGACCCTAAAAGAGGTGAGACGTGCTTTACTAGATGCCGATGTTAACTTTAAAACCGCCAAAGAATTTACCAATCGTGTTAAGGAAAAGGCATTAGGTCAAAATGTATTAACAACATTGCAACCAGGGCAATTAATGGTTAAAATTGTCAAGGATGAATTAACAGAGTTGATGGGCGGTGATGCGGCAGGAATTGATCTCTCAGGAAGCCCTAGTGTTATTTTAATGTCGGGACTTCAAGGATCGGGTAAAACGACTTTTTCTGGTAAACTCGCCAATTATTTAAAGAATAAAAAAACCAAAAAACCGCTTTTGGTGGCCTGTGATGTGTATCGTCCTGCGGCCATTGATCAGTTACATATTGTAGGCGAACAAATAGGTGTTGAAGTCTATAGTGACAAAGAGAATAACGACCCCGTAGCTATTGCTAAGGCAAGTATAGCACATGCTAAAAGTAATGGTCACAATGTAGTGATCATAGATACGGCAGGACGTTTAGCTGTAGATGAGGTCATGATGACCGAAATTTCAAATATTCATAAGGCTGTCAGTCCTCAGGAAACCCTTTTTGTAGTGGATTCCATGACTGGTCAGGATGCCGTAAATACGGCTAAGGCTTTTAATGATGTTTTGGATTTTGAAGGTGTGATCTTGACTAAGTTGGATGGAGATACAAGAGGTGGTGCCGCCCTTTCAATTAAATCGGTGGTAAATAAACCTATCAAATTCATTGGTACCGGTGAAAAAATGGAAGCCATTGATGTGTTTTATCCATCGCGTATGGCCGATCGTATCCTTGGAATGGGTGATGTCGTGTCTCTTGTTGAACGCGCTCAGGAACAGTTTGATGAAGCTGAGGCCAGAAAACTTCAAAAGAAAATTGCCAAGAACCAATTTGGTTTTGATGATTTCTTAAAACAGATCCAGCAGATCAAGAAAATGGGGAATATGAAAGACCTTATTGGTATGATCCCTGGTGCAGGTAAAATGATGAAAGATGTTGATATTGATGACGACGCCTTTAAAGGCATAGAAGCGATCATTCATTCTATGACACCTGAAGAGCGCTCTAATCCCTCTATTTTAAATGCCAGTAGAAAGAAACGCATTGGCAAAGGCTCGGGGACTTCGGTTCAAGAAGTGAATCAATTGCTCAAACAATTCAATCAAATGAGCAAGATGATGAAAATGATGCAGGGTGGTGGCGGCCGAAAAATGATGCAGATGATGAAAAACATGCCGCGATAATTAAACTAATATATTACCATGACCATACTTGACGGAAAAAAAATTAGCAATGATATCAAAAACGAGATTGCTGATGATGTAAAAAAAATGAAGGCTAATGGGGAAAAGGTGCCCCATCTGGCGGCAGTAATTGTTGGTAATGACGGGGCCAGTTTGACCTATGTTGGTAGTAAAGTTAGAGCCTGTGAACGTGTTGGCTTTGAATCTACTTTAATACAATTACCCAATACTGTTAGTGAAATTGAGTTGCTTGATGAGATCGAGGCCTTAAATAATAATGATGCGATTGATGGCTTTATAATCCAATTACCATTACCACCTCAAATCGATACACAAAAAGTGTTGATGGCAGTCGATCCTGATAAGGATGTAGATGGTTTCCATCCTACAAATTTTGGAAAGATGGCATTAGACATGTCCACATTTATTCCGGCTACACCATTTGGTATTTTGGAACTTTTAGATCGCTATGGTGTAGAAACAAAGGGTAAGCACACTGTTGTAATTGGACGCTCTCATATTGTAGGTCGACCTATGAGTATTTTAATGGGACGAAAAGGCTTTCCAGGAAATTCAACAGTCACCTTAACACATAGTCATACCAAAAATATTAATCAGATAACGACTCAGGCAGATATCATAATTACGGCCCTTGGTGTTCCAGGATTTCTAAAGGCCGAAATGATAAAGGACGATGCTGTGATCATTGACGTAGGCATTACTCGTGTAACTGATGAGTCAAGACCTCGTGGTTACTACATTACTGGTGATGTTGATTTTGAGCCAGTAAGTAAAAAGGCCAGTTATATTACACCTGTGCCTGGTGGTGTAGGACCTATGACTATTGCGATGATTTTAAAAAATACTTTATTGGGTTCTTGTCCCTCTTTTTCACATACTCCTATAACGACTTCGATCCCGGCATTTC
>CAYZKX010000322.1:0-2326 GCA_964479055.1 uncultured Flavobacteriaceae bacterium | reverse complement strand
TGAATAATTGAACCCGTCCAAGTTTGTGTAAAGGGCAAAGAATGAATATGTATTATAGAGGGTCCCAAAGAATTTACGTTTTACTTCCTCAATACCTTCAAGATCAAACTTCAAATTATCCCAAGGATTGGCATTGCTTATCATATACCATCGTGTGGCGTCGGCACCAAAAGTAGCCAATGTTTTAAAAGGATCTGTAGCATTGCCCAACCGCTTGGACATCTTCTGACCATTCTTATCAAGCACCAATCCATTAGACACCACATTCTTATAGGCAACCGAATCGAATACCATTGTGCCAATGGCATGCAAGGTATAGAACCAACCTCTTGTTTGGTCTACCCCTTCGGCAATATAATCTGCAGGATACATACTCCCATTATCAATCAACTCCGCATTTTCGAACGGATAGTGCCATTGCGCATAAGGCATACTTCCTGAGTCAAACCACACATCTATAAGATCACTTTCACGATACATAGGTTGACCAGAAGGTGAAACCAAAACAATATTATCTACAATGTTCTTATGCAGATCGATCTTTTCATAATTAGCTTCTGAATAATCTCCTACTTCAAAATCGTCAAAAATATCACGATCCATATGGCCCGCTTCTATAGCTTTTACGATCTCATCCTTTAATTGTTCAACCGATCCTATGCAGACTTCTTCTTTGCCATCTTCACTTCGCCAAATTGGTAATGGAATACCCCAAAACCGTGAGCGTGACAAATTCCAATCATTGGCATTGGACAGCCAATTGCCAAATCGACCTGTTCCAGTAGATTTTGGTTTCCAATTAATGGTTTCATTTAATTCAAACATCCGATCTTTTACATCAGTCACTTTGATGAACCACGAATCTAATGGGTAATAAAGAATTGGTTTATCTGTGCGCCAACAATTTGGATAACTGTGCTTGTATTTTTCAACCTTAAAGGCCTTGTTATCTGTTTTTAATTTAATGGCGAGTTCGACATCTACGGATTGCTCCGGTGCTTCTCCATCAGCGTAATATTCGTTCTTAACATACTTCCCACCAAATTCATCCATTTCTGGTCTGAAACGACCTTGCAGATCAACCAATGGCACAAGATTATCATTCTTATCTTTTACCAATAGTGGTGGTACTTCAGGAGTGGCCTGTTTAGCTACCATAGCATCATCGGCTCCAAAAGTTGGTGCTGTATGCACAATTCCAGTACCGTCTTCGGTAGTGACAAAATCACCTGAGATCACCCTAAATGCATTTTCGGGATTGTCGTTCGGTAGTGCATATGGCAGGAGTTGTTCATATCGAATCTCAACGAGATCATTCCCTTTAAAACCTTTTGAAACCCAATATGGAATTGATTTTCCTTGAGGATCAAAATCCTGGAACTCATCTTCACCCACAGCCTGCTTATACTTCCCTGTAAACTGTTTAGCAACAAGATTCTTAGCTAATACTACACTAATTGGCTGATACGTATATTGATTGAATGTCTTTACAAGAACATAATCAATTTTTGGTCCAACGGTTAAGGCTGTATTACTTGGTAAGGTCCAAGGTGTGGTTGTCCATGCCAAAAAGTATATGTCGCCTTGATCTTTTAAAAATGAAGGCAAGGTTTCATTAATAGCTTTAAATTGGGCCACTACAGTGGTATCGGTAACATCCTGATAAGTGCCTGGTTGATTCAATTCATGTGAACTTAAGCCAGTTCCTGCCTTAGGTGAATACGGTTGAATGGTATACCCTTTATACAACAATCCTTTATCATAAATCTGTTTTAACAACCACCATACACTTTCCATGTACTTTGATTTGTAGGTGATATACGGGTCATCCATATTAACCCAATAGCCCATTTTCTCGGTAAGATCGTTCCAAATGTCGGTATAGCGCATCACAGCTTTTTTACAAGCTGCATTGTATTCTTCAATAGTAATTTTTTTACCGATGTCTTCTTTGGTAATCCCTAATTCTTTCTCTACGCCTAGCTCAATTGGTAAACCATGTGTGTCCCACCCGGCTTTACGTTTAACCTGAAATCCTTTTTGAGTTTTATAGCGACAAAAAATATCTTTAATAGCACGAGACATAACGTGATGAATGCCAGGCAACCCATTGGCTGAAGGTGGCCCTTCAAAAAACACAAAAGAGGGTTGGTCATCACGTGAGCTGACACTTTTATCAAAAATGTCATTTTCCTTCCAATAGCTCAATATTTCATCAGCTACTTGAGGTAAATCAAGACCCTTATATTCAGGAAATTTTTGGCTCATTAAACTCTCGTTTGAAATAAGAGTGCGAAATTAATGATTTTAGGCGAAATATTAACTC
>CAYZKX010000321.1:0-2329 GCA_964479055.1 uncultured Flavobacteriaceae bacterium | reverse complement strand
CATATACCTATTCACAGACCACAAGGACAAACCATAGCAGAAGGTGCTAAAAAACCGTCATTTGGTCCAAGTAAAATGGTTGATTTTGAGTTGGAAATGGCTTTTATTACAACAGACGCCAATGATTTAGGAGAGCCAATTCCTATTGAAGAAGCCGAAGAATACATTTTTGGATTGGTGTTGTTCAATGACTGGTCGGCTCGTGATATTCAAAAATGGGAGTATGTACCTTTAGGTCCATTTTTAGGTAAAAACTTTGCATCCTCTATATCCCCATGGATCGTGACACTAGATGCATTAGAACCTTTTAGAGTAGCAAGTCCTAAGCAAGATCCAATTCCTTTACCCTATTTAAGAACAAAAGGTAAACATGGATATGACATACATCTAGAAGCTGGTATAATTCCGAAAGGTAGTAAAGAAACCACAGTTTGCAGATCCAACTTTAAATATATGTATTGGAATATGGCCCAACAATTGGCACACCATACTGTAAACGGTTGCCCTGTTAATTCAGGTGACATGATGGGTAGTGGTACGATCTCAGGTCCAACTGAAGATTCATTTGGTTCTATGCTGGAACTCACCTGGAAAGGCACAAAACCCATTAAAATGAAAGATGGTTCAAAACGCAAGTTCATTAATGACTATGATACGGTGGTCATGAGAGCACATTGTCAAAATGACGATGTACGTATTGGATTTGGTCAAGTCAAAACACAACTGCTTCCTGTTTTTAGTCCGAAGAAAAAGAAATAATCTGTTTTTATTTTATTGATATTCAATATGTTATAATTCTAATGTGGATTTTGGCATCATAATTGAAATGGTATTGGTATTAACCTATTAAACCATGAATTATGAAACGACTATTACTCCTATTAACAGTTCTCATGTTAACCGTTTCATGCAGCGGAAGACGACATGTTGAACAAGCCCTTAACTCGGGTAATTATGACCACGCGATTTCTACAGCGTTAAATAAACTTGAGAGAAATAAACACAGCAAGCGAAAACAAGCGTACATTGCCATGCTTCAAAGCGCGTACTATAAAGTTGTTGAAAGAGATCTAGAAGCCATTGACCGATTGGAGCGCTCTGACAATCCAGAATACTTGAATGATATTTATAACATCTATGTTAAACTGGACAATAGACAAGAAGCTATCAAGCCAATACTTCCATTGCGAATAGATGGTCGCTTAATCACAATAAATTTTAAGGATTATTCTAATCAAATAATTGCATATCAAAACAAGGTGTCACAATACTATTATAGCCTGTCTGTAGAATTGATGTCCAGTTCTAATAAATTGGATTATCGGGAAGCTTATGAATTATTGAGCTATATCGACAAAATCAATCCTAACTATAGAGATGTACGTCATTTAATGCGAGAGGCGCATTTAAAAGGATCTGATTTTGTGATTGTTTCGCTCGAAAATAGAACGGGACAAATCATCCCACAGCAATTAGAAAATGAATTATTAGCATTAGACACTTATGGCCTAAACAATTTTTGGACGGTGTACCATAGTAACATTGACAGTACCCTCACTTATGATTATGCGATGCATTTAAATTTTGATCGAATTATGATATCTCCTGAACAGATAAATAGTGAGCAGTTACTTAAAAGAAAACGTATCCAAGATGGATGGGACTATTTAAGAGATGACTTTGGCGACATTGTTCAAGATAGCCTAGGTAATGACATTAGAGTAGAGCGATTTATTACAGCGAGAGCGAGATTGAGAACATTTCATCAATTTAAGTCCACACTATTACACGGTAGTGTAGAATTTAAAGATTTGAATCAAGGTCAAACTCTTGATCGTTTTATGTTGAATTCTGAATTTGTGTTTGAACATTCATATGCAATAATAAGAGGCGATGAACGTGCACTTGATGAGCATGAATTGCTATTAATTGATCAAATACCTTTACAGTTTCCATCTAATGAACAAATGGTATTTGACGCTGGTGAAAACATCAAGATTAGGTTAAAATCCATACTCAACTCATATAACATAAGAGGATAAAAAAAGGCCAATTGGCCTTTTTTTTATTTATAATCGTTCAGATTCATTGCATTTATAGCACCATGTGAAGCATGAGCTAGAACTTCTCCATTTTTGATCACTAAAAGTTGTGGAGATTCGTGATACACTTGAAATCTCTCAGCGACAGCGTTGCTTATTGCTCTATAGGCCAACAGATCCAAATAGTACAGGTCTGCATCTTCAATGCCTAAAGAATACATTTCTATAAATTGATTAGATACCATTCTACTAATGTGACATCGTGTAGAATGCTTAAAAATTATTTG
>CAYZKX010000320.1:0-2377 GCA_964479055.1 uncultured Flavobacteriaceae bacterium | reverse complement strand
AAACGTTCAAAAGGAATGACCCCTCTATCCTGGTTATAGGCGCCGAGGAATCCAAATTCAAAACGTGGTCTTATTACCAAATCACCTACAATCCTTGTAAACCATTCTCCACTAAATTTTATTTTATAAAATTCTAGCCATTTAAAGCGTTCCTGATCGATCTCCGCAATTCTGTTGGCAGCTTCTACATCGGTAGGGTCTTGTTCAAGGTCCTCTTCTAGCATTTCACGTTCATCAGCCAATGCTGCATAGTCCACATCATTAAAGGCTGAATAAGGTAAAGAGAATTTTAAGGAAGCACTAAAATTTGATCCTTGAGTTGGATAGATCGGGTCAACTGCAGTGTTATTTCGTGTTAAAGTCAGGGTGAACGCTAAGTTGTTGGAGTAGCCATCACCAAAAGTAAAAAGTCCAGTGTTGTAATTCTTCAAATTATAGTGCTGATAACTCACAGCCTTTGATAACACAAAAAAATCATCAGGAGAAGTTAGCTGCTTGGCCGTACCAATAGAAATACCCGTAATATCAAATCGCCTGTCTCTATCGGCATCTTGTGTTACGGGATTAAATAAAAATTGACGTGTATGTGATAATGAAGTTGAAAAACTTACTGGTTTTTCACCGCCTAACCAAGGCTCTGAAAATGAAAAACTATAGGTTTGAAAAAACCTACTAGCTTGCAATCGGAGAGCTAATGACTGCCCATCACCCATTGGAATTGGTTTCCAAGCTTCTTTTTTGAAGAAGTCTTTAATGGCAAAATTATTGAATGACAGCCCTAAGGTTCCAATAAAACCACCGCCGCCATAACCTCCTTGCAATTCAATTTGACTGGCTCCTCGTTCAACAACGGAGTATTCAATATCTACTGTACCCTCAGTAGGATTTGCATTTATAATATTTGGAGATATCTGCTGTGCATCAAAAAAGGGCATTTGACCTAATTCACGATAACTTCTTAGTACATCACTCTTACTATAAAGATTACCTGGACGTGTACGCAGTACCCTGTATATGACATTATCATTGGTTGTTTCATTACCGACAACCGTGACATTATTAAAATAAGCAGGTTTCCCCTCTGTAATTCTAATCTCAAGATTGATCACATTGTTTTCGGCACTTACTTCAACGGGAGTTATGGTTGAGAATAAATATCCCGAATTTTGATATAAGTTGGCCAGATCATCGGCGTCCGGATTCTCATTGTCCTGTACCCGTTTTTCTAACTCCACACCATTGTAAACAGACCCAGGGAATATACGAAGTTGACGTTGCAATAATTCATCACTAAATACGGTGTTTCCTAAAAATTCTATGGTGCCAAAATGATATTGTTCACCTTCTTCAACCCCTATTTGAAGTGAAATGGTCTTGTCGTCATTAATAATAAGCGTATCGGAAACGATTCGAGCGTCACGATAGCCATTTTCTTTGTATCTATCAATTATACTAACAAGATCGGCCTGATAATCCTCCTCAATATATTTCGAGCGTTTATACACACGAAGAAACATTTTTTCTTTAGTATTCTTCATGGCCTTTCTAAGGTGTTTTTCTTTGAGCTTTTCGTTACCAACAAAGCTGATGTCTTTCACTTTAATTTTATGGCCTTTATCTACATTCACCACCATATTGACACCTACATTACCTAGAGAATCGGTTACTTCGGTGGTTTGAATATCTACGTTGGCATTCAAAAATCCTTTTTTACGATGTTTATCTTCTTCGTGGTTTTTCGTTGTGGTGAGTAGATTCTCAGTAACTTTTACTCCTTCCTGCAAAGTGTTTTCTTCTATAAATTCTTTGGTTTTTTTCTTTTTTAAACCGTTGACCTCTACATTTTTAAGTTCTGGGAGATCCACCAAAACAATTTCAAGATACACTGTATTGTCTTCAATTTTGGTGACAAAGAGTTCGATATTACTGAAAAGACCAGTTCCCCAAAGTTTTTTAAGTGCATCAGTAGTTTCTTTACCCGGCACTTCTATTTCTTGTCCTTTTTGTAAACCTGAAAAGGTAACTACTGTTGAAGGGCTGAAGTTGGTATCGCCTACAACTGTGATGTCACCAATAACATATTTTTTAGTACTTGAACCTGGTTGTGCCGAAAGTGTAAGGCTGTTTATCAGTAGTAGTAGAAGTAGAAATCGTGTAATTATTGTTCTCAAAAATCTAAATCTAACTAAGTTGCTCACTCGTTTTTCCAAATCGTCTTTCTCTATTTTGATAATCTATTATGGCTTGATACAAATGGTCTTCACTAAAATCAGGCCAAAGTACCTCAGTAAAATATAATTCTGCATAGGCAATTTGCCACAATAAAAAATTACTAATGCGCTGTTCACCACTCGTTCTGATAAGTAAATCTACGTCT
>CAYZKX010000319.1:0-2386 GCA_964479055.1 uncultured Flavobacteriaceae bacterium | reverse complement strand
GGTGAAATAATACTTGTAATTATTGGCATCCTCATTGCTTTGCAGATAAACAATTGGAATGAATCACAAAAATTAAAAAATGACACTTTAACCTTTGCTGAACGGCTGAAAGAAGAAATCAATCAAAATATTGTTTTAACAAAAATTGAAATTGAAAGGGAAACATCACAAGTAGATAAAACAAAAGTACTACTCAATATGTTTTCACAACCTGATTCATCTGTAAAGCCTAGAGTTATTGATAGTCTATTATACGATATTCTTACGTCTAATGCTATTGATATAAAAATGGGCACCTTGCAAGAAGGTCTAAATACAGGACAGGTGGCGATGCTACAATCTAATGAGCTTAAGAGTAAATTGTATAGCTTTCCTTCAATGATTTTAGAAATTAAGCGAATGGAACAAATAGAATCGGAAGATATTAATACGCACTTGCTACCCTATATAATTGACAACAGTAATTTACGAGCAATGGACAACGAATTTTCCAAATATAACAAGGACATTGCACCATCTAAATTTAATTCTAATATAAATTTAGATTTGTTAGAATCACGAAAATTTGAAAACATTATTGATAATCGATTTTGGAACACAAATCAATCGTTGGAGAATTATAACTTGTTAATGAATGAATTACAGAGTATTCAAGAGCTACTAGAAAACCAGCTAGTAAATAATTAATTTCTTCTATCAAATATGAATTATCATGCCTAGTTTAAACAGAACAAAAAAACACCTAATGAAACATAAATTAATACTTCCATTTATTTGTCTTTTGCTATTCATAAGTTGTAATACTGAAACGAAAGAAAAAACAATTGTCAAAGCAGAATTAATATCAACTTCAGATTACCAAGATTTGGTTTCTCTTTTTCACGACTGGCGTGCATTTGAAAACCCACCATTGCTTGATGGCGCTCCAGACTACACTAAAGCAACATTTGAAAAACGCTGGCCAGAATTTGAACAGCTGCGTGCACAACTCAATGCTATAGATACCACCAATTGGTCTATCCCAAATCAAGTGGATTGGATGATTGTTTGGGCCGAAATGAATGGTTATGATTTTAACCATAACATACTACAACCCTGGGTTCGCGATCCGGCTTTTTATAAAGTAGTGTGGACCTATAAAAGCGATGTGCCTGCCCATGAAGGACCAACCAATCATGGCACTTTAGAATTATGGACCTATGACCTACCCTTATCAGCCGAAGAACGCGCACGAATGTTAGATGAATTAAAGGTTATTAAACCGTTTTACGAACAAGCTCAACAAAACCTCACTGGTAATGCCAAAGATCTTTGGGTCACAGGCATTCGAGACATACAATACCAAAGCATAGTGCTCAATAATTTAAAAGATGACAACAATGTTAAGAACGATGTCGAACTTCGTGATGCCTTAGATCAAGTTATTAAAGCTACTGACGCTTTTGCTTCTTGGCTACAAGACGAAGCCTCGAATAAAACTGGACCTTCAGGAATTGGTAAAGACTACTACACCTGGTACATGCAAAATGTGCATTTGGTGCCCTTGACCTGGGAGGATGAAGTGATGATCTTAAAGCGTGAGTTAGCACGTGCATGGTCGTCATTAAAACTGGAAGAACATCGCAATAGAGGCTTACCAGAATTGATAGCTGCCGACTCTCCTGAAGCCTATGATAAAATGGCTGATGAAGCGGCCAAAAGCCTGATCAACTTTTTAGATCAGCAGGACATTGTAACCGTAAAACCTTATTTCGACACAGCATTGCGAGAACATTTAGGTGAATTTATACCGGCAGAGCAACGCAACTTTTTTAGAATAGGACAGCATTATGATCCGCGACCATTATACTCACATTTCTACCATTGGTTTGAATTGGCACGCATGGATAACGAACCTCATCAAAGTGAGATTAGGCGCGGTCCACTACTCTACAATATTTTTGATTCCCGAAATGAAGGGACTGCTACCGCTGTTGAAGAGATGTTCTTGCAAGCGGGTTTGTATGACGATAGCCCACGATCTAAAGAGATTGTCTATATCATGATCGCCCAACGTGCGGCCAGAGGTTTAGGCTCCTTATATGCACACGCTAATGAAATGACCATGGAAGAAGCTGGTGGCATCCATAGTGAGTACACGCCGCGTGGTTGGATGAAAACCGAAAAGGAACTTCTCATTTTTGAGCAACACTTATACTTGCGTCAGCCGGGATATGGTACCAGTTATATCACAGGAAAATACTTGTTGGAAGATGCTATGGCCAATTATGCAAAGCTACAAGAGGATACCGGAGCGCCGTTTGAGACTAAACAATTTTTTGACACACTCAATAGTATTGGTAACATACCAATAGCCTTAGGACAATGGGAAATGACAGGTAAAAAG
>CAYZKX010000318.1:0-2414 GCA_964479055.1 uncultured Flavobacteriaceae bacterium | reverse complement strand
TTTACAACTCTAACTAATATCCTAAATAATTTCAAATTTGAATTACTAAAACTAATTAATATTGATTTTTTTATTACAAATATTAACTAATTTACTTCTATAGGTTTACTATTATAAATTAATAGAACATATTTACACTATAATTAAAATAATAAAATGTTATGTGTGGTATTGTATGTGCATTCGATTTAAAACAAAGCAGTGAGATTTTAAGACCTCAAATACTAGAAATGGCAAAAAAAATCCGTCATCGTGGTCCTGATTGGAGTGGTATTTACAGCGACAATAATGCTATTTTGGCGCATGAGCGCTTGGGCATTGTTGACCCAACTTCTGGTAAGCAACCACTATTTACCGAGGACAAAAAAATTGTTCTCGCAGCAAATGGAGAAATTTATAATCATAGAATGCTTCGTGATCAATTTTCTGAGTATAGCTTTAAAACTAAAAGCGATTGCGAAGTTATACTAGCCTTGTATAAAGAAAAAGGTGTTGACTTTATTGACGAACTCAATGGCATCTTTGGATTTGCCTTGTACGATGTAGAAAAGAATGAATATTTTATTGCACGTGACCATATGGGAATTATTCCACTATATATAGGTTGGGATAAACATGGCACTTTCTATGTGGCTTCTGAATTAAAAGCTTTAGAAGACGTTTGTACTAAAATTGAACTTTTTCCACCTGGGCATTATATGAGTAGTAAAGATGGGGAATTGGTGCAATGGTATAAAAGAGATTGGACAGATTATGAAGTTGTAAAAGATAACAAAACAGAAATTGCTATATTACGACAAGCTCTAGAAGATGCAGTGCACAGACAGTTAATGAGTGACGTCCCTTATGGCGTATTGCTTTCAGGAGGGCTTGATTCTTCAATAACTTCGGCATTAGCCAAAAAATACGCTGAACGTCGCATTGAAGCGGATGATAAAGAACAAGCGTGGTGGCCGCAATTGCATAGTTTCTCAGTTGGATTAGAGGGTTCACCTGATTTGGCCGCAGCACAAAGTGTGGCAAACCATATAGGAACAGTTCATCATGAAGTTAAATTTACGATTCAAGAAGGATTGGATGCCATAAAGGATGTGATCTATCAATTAGAAACCTATGATATTACCACTGTAAGAGCAAGTACGCCAATGTACCTTATGGCAAGAGTAATTAAATCCATGGGCATAAAAATGGTGTTGTCTGGTGAAGGTGCGGACGAATTATTTGGGGGCTATCTTTATTTTCACAAAGCTCCTAATGCTAAAGAGTTTCATGATGAGACCGTTAGAAAATTAAATAAGTTGCATATGTACGACTGCCTTAGAGCCAATAAAAGTTTGGCTGCTTGGGGTATAGAGGGTCGCGTACCTTTTTTGGATAAAGAATTTATAGAAGTGGCCATGCAAATTAATCCAAAAGACAAGATGATAAATGGTGAGCGTATGGAAAAATGGGTGTTACGTAAAGCTTTTGAAGATATGTTACCAGAATCTGTAGCTTGGAGGCAAAAAGAACAATTTAGCGATGGCGTTGGTTATGGTTGGATTGACACCCTAAAAGACGTAGTAGAGCATGAAGTTACTGACGAACAATTGGCAAATGCTAATTTCCGTTTCCCTATCCAAACGCCTCAAAATAAAGAGGAGTATTATTACAGATGTATTTTTGAATCTCATTTTCCTAGTCAGGCCGCTGCACTATCGGTACCACAGGAACCAAGTGTCGCATGCAGCACTCAAAAAGCTTTGGAATGGGATGAAGCCTTTAAAAATATGAATGATCCTTCAGGGAGAGCCGTAGTTCAAGTTCATGAAGACGCTTACTAAGCGTAGATTTTTAATATATAATACCAACGATCTTTGCAATTCATTTTTTTTACAAGCTTGTTAAAGAATTTGAGAATTCATGGCAATTAGAGCTTGAAACCCTTATATTTACTGTAAGTGACAGATAGGTGACATTTAAATGGCGTGTTAAAAACGAGTAGTTTGCCATAGATTTGTGTCATCAAAACAAAGAAAATGAAAAGTCAAAGTTTAAGTGAGAATTTAGTCTACCAACGTAAGCTAAAAGGCTTTACGCAAGAGGAGCTTTCTGATAGAACAACTGTAGGTGTGCGAACAATACAGCGCATAGAAAAAGGTGATGTGCAACCACATCTTCAAACTGTGAAGTTATTGGCAGTAGGTCTTGATATTGAAGTTGATGATCTCATTGTTTTAGACAATCCTAATGAAGAAGTCATCCAACGCAAATGGATGTTGCTATTACATGGAACACCATTTTTAGGTCTAATAATACCATTTGCTAATGTGTTAATCCCACTTTTTATATGGATTAGCAAAGCAGATGACAATAAAAAATATGACGAGCATGGCCGTGCTGTAGTTAATTTTCATTGTACTATTAATTTAATG
>CAYZKX010000317.1:0-2416 GCA_964479055.1 uncultured Flavobacteriaceae bacterium | reverse complement strand
ATTTTGAAGGTGAATACAAATTGGGCGACACCATTGGTGTTGATCTTTTTAATGAAGGTGAATTTGTTGATGTCATTGGCACTTCAAAGGGAAAAGGATTTCAGGGTGTTGTAAAAAGACACGGTTTCGCCGGTGTTGGTCAGGCAACTCACGGTCAGCATAACAGATTGCGTGCTCCAGGTTCTATTGGTGCAGCTTCGTATCCTGCTCGAGTTTTCAAAGGAATGAAAATGGCAGGTAGAATGGGAAATGAAAGGGTGACCGTTCAAAACCTTCGTGTTTTGAAAGTAGTGCCTGAAAAGAATTTGTTAGTTGTCAAAGGTGCAGTGCCTGGGCACAAAAATGCTTACGTAACTGTAGAAAAATAAGCTCATGAAAGTTGCAGTTTTAGACAGTAAAGGAAAAGAAACAGGCAGAAAGGTAGACCTTTCTGACGATGTTTTCGGTATCGAGCCTAATGAGCACGCCATTTATTTGGACGTCAAGCAGTATTTAGCCCATCAACGTCAAGGAACGCACAAGGCTAAAGAACGTGCTGAAATTAAAGGAAGTACCCGCAAGATTAAAAAGCAAAAAGGTACAGGAACGGCTAGAGCTGGTAGTATCAAGTCACCAATTTTTAGAGGTGGTGGTAGAATTTTCGGCCCTAGACCAAAAGATTATACGCAAAAGTTGAACAAGAATGTGAAAAGACTTGCGCGTAAATCGGCCTTAAGCCTAAAATCTAAGGAAAAAGAGCTTTTGGTTGTTGAAGACTTTGATATGAAGGCCCCTAAAACACAGGATTTCATTAAGGTCTTGAAATCACTTGGACTAGAAGACAAAAAATCTCTAGTTGTGTTGGGCAGCCAAAACGATAATGTGTATTTGTCATCGCGCAATTTGAAAAAATCTGAGGTTGTTAGCAACACAGAATTGAATACCTACAAGATTTTGAATGCAAAAAGTCTTGTGTTGATGGAAAGCGCGGTAGAGAAAATTCAGTCAAACCTAAGTAAATAACAGAAAATGGGTGTATTAATTAAACCTATTATTACGGAAAAGATGACAGCCGATAGTGAGCTTTTCAATCGCTATGGCTTTTATGTAAACCCTAATGCGAACAAGCTTCAAATTAAGGAAGCCGTTGAGGCTACCTATGGGGTTTCTGTTGAAAAGGTGAGAACAATGAACTATGGTCCCAACCGTCGCACACGATATACCAAGACAGGTATCCAGCACGGTAAGACCAATGCTTTGAAAAAAGCTATAGTTGATGTTGCTGAAGGTGATGTAATTGATTTTTACAGTAATCTATAAAGACTCAAATGTCAGTTAGAAAATTAAAACCGATAACCCCAGGACAGCGTTTTAGAGTAGTAAACGGATTTGACGCGATTACTACTGATAAGCCGGAAAAAAGCTTGCTTGCTCCGAAAAAAAGGACCGGGGGTCGAAACAGTCAAGGAAAAATGACCGTACGCCATCGTGGTGGAGGTCACAAAAGGAGGTATCGTATTATTGATTTTAAAAGGGATAAGCACGGTGTTGCTGCCGAGGTAAAATCAATCCAATATGATCCAAACCGAAGTGCATTTATTGCTTTGGTTGAGTATAAAGATGGTGAAAAGCGCTATATAATTGCTCCCAACGGCCTTCAAGTGGGCCAAAAGGTAATGTCTGGTGAAAAGGCAGGACCTGAAATTGGGAATGCAATGGTTTTGAGTCAAATTCCTTTGGGAACCATAATTTCTTGTATTGAACTAAGACCAGGCCAAGGTGCTGTAATGGCAAGAAGTGCAGGAACTTTTGCACAATTGATGGCAAAGGATGGCAAGTTTGTGACTATCAAACTTCCTTCAGGTGAAACACGATTGATTTTAGCCAATTGTACGGCTACCATTGGTGCAGTTTCCAATTCAGATCATCAATTATTGGTTTCAGGTAAGGCTGGCCGTAGCCGTTGGTTGGGTAGAAGACCAAGAACAAGACCAGTAGCGATGAACCCTGTTGATCACCCAATGGGTGGTGGTGAAGGAAGGGCTTCAGGAGGTCACCCAAGATCTAAGAATGGCATTCCTGCAAAAGGATTTAGAACACGTTCGAAGACTAAGGATAGTAACCGATACATTATCGAACGTAGAAAGAAATAATTGATATAAAATGGCACGATCACTCAAAAAAGGACCGTACGTTCATCATAGTTTAGAGAAAAAAGTCCAGCAAAATGTCGAAAGCGGAAAAAAATCCGTCATTAAGACTTGGTCAAGGGCTTCAATGATAACCCCTGATTTTGTGGGCCAAACCATTGCAGTGCACAACGGAAGACAATTTGTTCCTGTGTATGTTACTGAAAATATGGTAGGACACAAATTGGGAGAATTTTCACCAACACGTTCATTCCGTGGACATGCAGGTGCTAAAAATAAAGGTAAAA
>CAYZKX010000316.1:0-2433 GCA_964479055.1 uncultured Flavobacteriaceae bacterium | reverse complement strand
TGAAAGATATAGAAAATGGAGACAAGTACATGAAAGTATATAAACAAATGAAAATGTACAATGATGATGAGCTTAACCCGGTTCTTAGAGGTCAAAAATAAGGCCTAAATAAACAGTCATTACTGTTTAATTCCAATCATGGCAATGCTACCTCAGCATATTTTAATAGTACGACTTTCGGCAATGGGCGACGTAGCCATGACTATTCCTGTACTTAAAGTATTAACCGAAGCTTACCCCGAAGTAAAACTAACCGTTTTAACTAAAGAACAATTCACGCCAATTTTTAAAGACCTTGAGAAGGCAACTGTTGTTAATGTCAAAGTTAAAGGCGAACATAAAGGTATATTTGGCCTATGGAGACTCTCAAGACAAATAAAAGATTTACAGATTGATGCTGTTGCCGATTTACACAATGTTCTCCGTTCTAAGATCTTGAAACTTTTTCTGGGGTCTACGAAATGGGTAAGCATTAATAAAGGCAGAACAGAAAAAAACCTACTTGTAAAAGGAAGACAATTTAAGCAGTTAAAAAGCACCCACCAGCGTTATGCCGACGTCTTTGAAGCACTGGGATTCAAGCTTGAATTACCACCACTAATTGATCGGCAAAAGTTGAATTTAAAGCCTGATACAAAAAACCTATTGGCTAACAATTCCATGACCATAGGCGTTGCACCATTTGCAGCATTTAGCAGTAAAGCCTATCCTCTAAATCTAATGCTGGAGGTCATTACTGAATTGAGTAAAATGTACAGGATTTTATTATTTGGCGGCGGTAAAACTGAAACAGCTAAACTTGAATCCTTGGCTTCCCAGTTTGACAATGTGTACAATATAGCAGGGCAGCTTAAATTTGAAGAAGAGCTAAATCTAATTTCTAATTTGGATTTGATGATAGCCATGGATTCGGGGAATGCTCATTTGGCGGCCATGTATGGTGTTCAAACCATAACCATTTGGGGTGTAACGCACCCCTATGCTGGTTTTAGTCCGTTTGGTCAAAGTATTGATAATGCGATTTTAGCTGATAGAAATACTTTTCCTAAAATTCCCACTTCAATTTATGGTAACAAGTATCCCAATGGCTATGAAAATGCCATTGCTACTATTCTCCCCGAGCAAATTGTAAAAAGAGCAAAATCTATTTTAGGCTCTTGATAGTTTAGACGTCGTCGTAATCTATTGAAATATTGGGCGTTGTTGGTTGTGCCTGACAGGTTAAAATTAATCCTTCAGCCAATTCACCTTCGGTAAGAATATTATTCT
Organism: uncultured Flavobacteriaceae bacterium; assembly: GCA_964479055.1. Classification (GTDB taxonomy): domain Bacteria; phylum Bacteroidota; class Bacteroidia; order Flavobacteriales; family Flavobacteriaceae; genus CAYZKX01. The sequence goes on along the minus strand of CAYZKX010000316.1, from coordinate 1,164 downwards.
GTCGCATGGTGGCTTCTCCTTCAGTAAGACGAGCAATGCAGCTACTGCAAATCCCGCCCTGACAACTATACGGCGCATCAACCTTGTTTTCAAGAGCAGCTTCTAGAATGGTTTTAGTTTGGGACATCATAAATGATGTTTCTTCATCATCTACTAATACAGTAACTGACGATTGTCCTTCTACGGCAACAATTTCTTGCTCTTCCTTATTCAACGGCACGGTAAAGAGTTCATATTTAATGGCATCTTCACTGATTCCCTTTTCTACTAATGTTTCGCTTACAAGGTTGATCATAGCTTCTGGCCCACAAATATAATAGAGGTCAGCCAACCCATTGGTATTGATGTTTTGACTTACAATTGAATGATCTATTCTTCCAAATAAAGCGCCTTCCTCTGAACTTTGGCTGTAGATCAATTTAAGGTTAAACCTGTTATTGAATTGCTTAGAAAGAGCAAGAATTTCTTGCAAAAAAATCGTGTCATTAGGAGTTTTGTTTCCATATACTAATGAAACAGAACTAGTAGGCTCATCTTCTAGAATCGTTTTTAATATACTCATAACTGGTGTGATGCCACTTCCGGCAGCAAAAGCCACTATTTTTCTTTGAATGTTTTGGCTTGGATGAAACACAAATCGCCCGTTAGGTTTAGAGACTTCAATAAAATCGCCAATTCTTAAATTTGAATTAGCATATTCTGAGAATACACCATTTTCTACGCGTTTTACAACAACCTTATGAATGCCACTATTTGGTGTAGAGCATAAGGAATAGTCCCTTCTAATCTCTTCACCATTTATTTTGGTCCTCAATGTTACATACTGACCAGCACTAAATTTAAATTGTTCTTGTAATTCAATAGGCACTTTAAAAGCAATGCTAATTGAATTTTGAGTTTCCTTATTAAGATGTGTTATTTGTAGACTGTAAAATTCCATGGCAAAAATTATGTGCAAAAATAATGAAGTCTTGGAGTTTAGTAAACAGACAATGTAACATTTTATGTTAAAACATTACTAATGAACTAAACAACCAAAAAAACATGATTAAAAACTTCCTTTATCTGGAATGGAAGCAATATTTCCGTTCGTCGTACTGGCAGAACAATATGCTTCTAAATGTACTTCTCGTATTTTTTGCTTTTTGGATGATCGTTTCTTTT
>CAYZKX010000315.1:0-2458 GCA_964479055.1 uncultured Flavobacteriaceae bacterium | reverse complement strand
ATTTCATGTTTAAATGCCGCCAGTCTTTGCTGGTCAAAAGACTGTTCTGATTGTGGTATTTCAATATAATAGTAAAGTGCCTGTAGTACAACGACCAGAGTACACAATAAAAAAATCCCATTTCGTTGGCCTTTGCTAAAACGGAAATAGGATTTCATATGTGAATAAATTTTATGAATTCATTGATCTAATGGCTTCGAGGTATCTGTTCAGCTGTTTCTTAACTACTGGGAATAAGAAATAGAGACCAATCATGTTAGGAAATACCATTGCGAAGATCATTGCATCAGAGAACGCCCAAATTGACCCCATGCTTGCAGCTGCACCAATAATTACGAACAAGCAAAATAATAGCTTATACGTTAAGTCGGCTCTCTTACCACGACCGAATAAGAATTTCCAAGATTGCAACCCGTAATAAGACCATGAGATCATAGTAGATACGGCAAATAATACCACAGCTATGGTTAAGAATACATTAGAGTATGGAATATATTGAGCAAATGCTTTTGATGTAATACCAGCACCTTGCACTATTTCTCCTGCGATCATAACTGCACCACTGCCATCGGTACTTACATCGGCACCATAATCAAAATGTCCACCAAAATTGAATATGATAATGACTAAGGCTGTCATTGTACATATAACAACGGTATCAATAAATGGCTCCAGTAATGCAACCAGACCTTCAGAAGCTGAATATTTTGTTTTTACGGCAGAGTGTGCGATAGAAGCCGATCCTGCACCTGCTTCATTGGAAAAAGCAGCACGTTTAAATCCTACTAATAAGACACCTATTATACCGCCAACACCAATTGCAGTTGGGTTAAATGCTTCAGTAACAATTAAAGAAATGGCGTCGCCTACCAATGAGAAATTAGCGCCTAAAATATAAAGACATGCAACAATGTATAGAACAGCCATGAATGGTACTACCTTTTCAGTAACCGAAGCAATTCTCTTAATTCCTCCTATAATAATGATCCCCACCACTATGGCCATAATAAGTCCAATTACAGCACCTGCACTTGTACTTTCTAGACCTAATAATTCTTTTAATACAACAGTAGCTTGATTTGATTGGGCAGCATTACCACCTCCAAAAGATCCTCCAATACAGAATATCGCAAAAATAACTGCCGCAATCTTACCGAGGGTCGCAAATCCACGCTCCTTTAATCCTTTTGTAATGTAGTACATTGGACCTCCATAAACTGTACCATCTTCATCAACATCACGATATTGTACACCCAATGTACATTCTACGAATTTGGTTGACATCCCTAAAAGACCGCAGATGATCATCCAGAATGTAGCTCCAGGCCCACCTAATGCAATAGCTAGTGCCACACCAGCAATATTACCATTTCCAACTGTACCTGATACTGCCGTTGCCAAAGCCTGAAAATGTGAAACCTCTCCTTCTTTACTCTCATCACGAATAGTATCTCTAATATCACCATCAATTGTCATCGAAGTCTCCGCAGCTTGATGTCCTCCTTCAATTTCATCGTATTTTCCTCTAACAGTATTTATAGCTTTTCCAAAATATCTAATGTTAGGAAAACCGAAATACAAGGTGAAAAACGCTGCACTACCAACAAGTAAAATGAGTACAAATGGTGTACCGGCTATTTCAAAAAAGATCACATTGCTAAAAAAATCGGACACGGGTTGAAACGCTTGATCAATTTTTTGGTCAAGGCCTACTTCAGCTTCCTGAGCGATAGTGAATAATGGTAAAATAAGTGTTAGAATTGAAAGAAGATATTTCTTCATAATGGTGAGCTATTAGTTAGTAGTTTAGTTTTAGTTCTGTAATTATCGAGGCAAGATGCTAAAAAATATCGAGTTTTAAAACATATTGCTGTTAAAATGAGGAGGCTATTTAATATTGTAAACCGAGTTAAGAAGCTCGATCTGCTCTTTACGTCCTAGAACGATTATTGTGGATTTTGGCATTAATTCTTGATCAGCTTCCGGATTAATAATATACTCACCATTTGGTGATTTATAACCAATTACATTACATCCTGTTTTATTTCTAAGATCCAATGTTTTTATAGATTTCACTGTACTAGTATCATACAATTTCTCAACAGGAACTTGTTCAATATTAATATGTGATTTACCAACGTAACCGAGATTGTCAATAAACTCTACTAAATCGGGTTCAACAACAAGTGATGCCATATGATCACCACCTATTTTGTCAGGTAGAATTACATTATTAGCACCGGCTAGTTTTAATTTATCATAAGTTGTTTCTTGAGAAGCACGACTTATAATTCTAATATGCTTGTTCATTTGTCTGGCCGACAAAACCACAAAAACGTTATCAGAATCATTTGGTAAGGCCGATATCAAACAGCTAGCACGTTCAATTCCTGCTTTTTCTAACGACTCATCGTCATTAGCGTTTCCATGAACAAATGAAATCATATCACTTTTATAC
>CAYZKX010000314.1:0-2470 GCA_964479055.1 uncultured Flavobacteriaceae bacterium | reverse complement strand
GGATGGCTTCGGCATCGGTCTCAAGGGCTGCCATAATAATCTTCATGCCCTGAACTAATCACATCGTAGTTCAGTTCTGTTTTGTATCCCGTCATTGGCACTGCACTCATACTTTCTGCACCGCCAGCAATAATGCAATCGGCCATACCTGCTTGAATTTTTGCAGCTGCGATAGCAATTGTCTCTAATCCAGAAGAGCAAAACCTATTCACCGTAACACCAGGAACATCAACAGTTTTAAGGCCCATTAAAGAAATGAGTCTTGCCATATTAAGCCCTTGAGACCCTTCTGGCATGGCATTGCCAACAATCACGTCGTCAATTCTGGATTTGTCCAATTGCGGTAGCTCATCCATGATATGAGCAATGGTTTCGGCTGCTAATTCATCAGTTCGTTTAAAACGAAATAACCCTCTTGGTGCTTTACCTACGGCTGTTCTATACCCTTTAACTATATATGCTGTTTTCATAAACTAATTTTTAAATTCTTTTTCTGCTGCAAAATTTGTTTTACTAATGGAGTTGTCTTCTGAGTCTAGTAACCATTGTTCTTCCAAAACGGATTCATATAAAATGCGAATACGTATATGTTTTAAGTTATTTCTCACTATGTTAGTTTCATCATTGTAAGGCAGACCAAAAATGATGCGTTCTTCACCAGGTGTAAAAACATATTTATTTAGAGTGTTATTACGCAAAATATTGTAACCAAACGTGCGATTAGGGTTTAATGAGTCTAACAATTCATCCATAGTGCTCATAGGAATACCTTTATAATCGACCTGAACAGATTTAATTAATGCTGGACCTGTACCTTTATTCGCAATCATAATTGAGAACCCATCTGCACTATAACTATCTGTGATATGTAAATGAGGCCATACCATAGCTTTTTGTTGTGACTTCATAATATTTGCTTCATAAATAGAGGTGAACATGGCAATTATACTTATTACCAATGCTAATATGGTACCCGTACTTTGTAACCTATCTGTTTTACTTCTATTCATAACAACTAGTTGAACTTCTAATTACGTAATGGTTTACCCGTTTTTAGCATTTGCTGAATGCGTTCCAATGTTTTTCGCTCTGTACACAAGCTTAAAAATGCTTCACGTTCTATATCTAATAGATATTGCTCACTCACAAAGGATGGTTCAGAAAGATCACCACCAGCCATGACATAAGCGAGTTTATTGGCGATCTTCTTATCGTGTTCACTGATGTAATTACTGGCTTCCATGGCATCTGTTCCAACTAGAAACATACCTAAAGCCTGTTTACCTAAAACTTTTACATCTTGCCGTTTAACTGGCATTGTGTATCCTGATTCGGCCAACAGCTTAGCATAAGATTTAGCTGTTGCAATTTGACGATCCTTGTTAACTACCACAACGTCTTTACCTTTTTGTAACACACCAAGATCGAAAGCTTCATATGCTGAAGTTGATACTTTGGCCATTCCAATGGTTAGAAAATATTCTTGAAGTACGTTCAATTCAACATCTCCTTTTCTAAACGTATCAGACGCACGAAGTGCCATTTCTTTTGATCCGCCTCCGCCAGGTATGACTCCCACACCAAACTCCACTAGGCCAATATAAGTTTCGGCAGCTGCCACAACTTTATCAGCATGCATTGACAATTCACACGCGCCACCTAAAGACATACCGTGTGGTGCAGCTACCGTGGGAATAGAGGAGTAGCGCATGCGCATCATAGTGTCTTGAAAATATTTAATGGCCATGTTAAGTTCATCGTACTCTTGTTCAACAGCCATCATAAAGATCATTCCAATATTAGCACCAACTGAAAAGTTAGCAGCTTGATTACCAATAACTAATCCTTGAAAATCTTTTTCAGCCAAGTCCACGGCTTTATTCAATCCTGCCAAAACATCACCACCAATGGTGTTCATTTTAGATTGGAATTCACAATTAAGAATACCATCTCCCAAATCTTCAATGACCACACCTGAATTTTTAAACACCTCGTTTGATTTTCTGATGTTATCCAGAATAATAAATGCGTCTTGACCTGGGATTTTTAGTTGAGATTTGCTTGGAATATCATAGCAGTAAGTCGCACCATCATTAACGGTGTAGAAAGAGACATTTCCACTCGTCAACATGTCGGTTACCCATGCTGATGGTGTATGACCTTCTTCTTTCATTATCTCTATTCCTTTTTCAACACCTATGGCATCCCAAATTTGAAAAGGGCCGTGCTCCCAACCAAATCCGGCTTTCATAGCGTCATCTATCTTGTAGAGTTCATCAGTAATTTCAGGAATGCGATTAGATACATATTCAAATATGGCCGCAAAATTCTTTCTGTAAAAAGAACCTGCCTTGTCCTTGCCAGAAACCAGAATAGGAAAACGGTCAATAACTTTATCAACTGATTTAGTCAATTCTAAAGTTGCAAAAGAGGCACGTTGTTTTTTACGGTATTCTAAGGTGTTTAAGTC
>CAYZKX010000313.1:0-2481 GCA_964479055.1 uncultured Flavobacteriaceae bacterium | reverse complement strand
GATTGGAATACTAAAGCCATTAAACTTTATGGAAATAAAGGCGCTAAGATACTTCGAGAATGGAATGTGGTTCATCTCGATGAAGAAGGAATTCAAAACTATATATCTAAGTTGAGTTAATGCGCATATTTAAATTTGGTGGAGCATCGGTAAAAGATGCCGATGGTGTTAAGAATTTATTGAACGTTTTGAAAGAAGTTGACTGGAAGGATACGCTCATTGTGGTTTCGGCTATGGGTAAAACCACTAATGCCTTAGAAACGGTTGTTCACAACTATTTTCAAAACAAGAAAGAACTCAAGAGTTCTATTCAAGATGTTGCAAAATTTCACAATGCTATTTTATTAGACCTATTTGAAAATGATCCCAATCATGAAGTTTTTTCTAAGGTTACCTACTATTTCAATGAACTGAATTACTTTTTTCAACATAACAAATCGCCCGATTACAATTACGTTTATGATCAAGTAGTTGGGTTTGGTGAATTGGTCTCTACTACTATTATTAGTGCCTATCTTGATCTTTCGGGATTAAAGAATAATTGGGTTGATGTTAGGGAATTTATTAAGACCGATAGTTTTTATCGAAATGGTAAAGTGTATTGGGAGTCTACACAAGAGGCTATTAAAAATGGTATAGATACAAGTATTTTAAACATTACACAAGGATTTCTGGGTAGCGATCATCATAATTTTACTACTACATTAGGGCGTGAAGGAAGTGATTATACAGCAGCGATTTTTGCATATTGCCTGAATGCACAAAGCGTGACCATTTGGAAAGATGTCCCAGGCGTATTGAATGCCGATCCACGTCATTTTGAAAATGCGCAGCTCATCCATCAAATCTCCTATAGGGAAGCAATTGAACTAGCATTTTATGGTGCTTCGGTTATTCACCCAAAAACCTTACAACCGTTACAACGAAAGGAAATACCTCTATTTGTAAAATCGTTCAATCAGCCGCAAAACAAAGGTACACGAGTTGGGAAAGGCATCAAGATAAACCCTGAAATCCCTTGTTATATCGTTAAAAAAAACCAGGTGCTGATATCACTCTCCTCATTGGATTTCTCTTATATTGTTGAAGATAATATAAGTCATATCTTTAGTTTGTTGCATCGCTATAAAATGAAAGTAGACGTGATTCAAAATTCAGCCATTAGCTTTTCCGTATGTGTAGATAACATTTATGACAATCTCGATAAATTATTGCTGCAATTAAAAGCCAAATTTAAAGTAAGCTGTCATGAAAACGTTTCACTCTATACCATAAGACATTATACGAAAGACAGTATTTTACAAATGGAAAAAGACAAAACCGTCTTACTAAAGCAGTTAACTCAGGAAACCGTTCAAATTGTTACTAAGTAAACATTTATTACCTTTATCGTGCTATAATATCAACAGTTCATGTCGTTAGTAACAGCTAAAGAAATCGCGAAGGTCATTCACGCCGATAAATACGGATTTATTGGAACCTTTTTTGGATGGATACTAATGAAGGTGCTCAATATTTCGACCATCAACAAAATCTATGACAGGAACAAGCATCGCGAGAAATTGGATTTTTTAAATGCTTTGTTAGATGAATTTGAAATCAAGTTTGAGATCCCCGAAAAAGATTTGAAGCGATTACCTAATGATGGTGCTTATATAACGGTTTCTAATCATCCTCTAGGTGGAATTGATGGTATACTTTTATTGAAACTCATGATCGAGCAACGGTCCGACTTCAAGATCATTGCCAATTTCTTACTGCATCGTATTGAGCCGTTAAAACCTTATGTGATGCCTGTAAATCCTTTTGAAGATCATAAAGACGCCATGTCAAGTATCACTGGATTTAAAAATGCGATTAAGCATCTTAGAGAAGGACACCCATTAGGTGTATTTCCTGCTGGTGAAGTTTCAACCTATAAGGATGGTAAACTGTTAGTTGACAAACCCTGGGAGGAAGCCGCAATGAAACTGATTCAAAAGGCTGAAGTGCCTGTAGTTCCAATTTATTTTCATGCTAAAAACAGCCGCTTATTTTACCGTCTGTCTCGAATTAGTGATACCCTTAGAACGGCTAAGTTACCATCGGAGTTATTGACCCAAAAACATAGAGTCATCAAGGTAAGAATAGGCCGACCAATTACAGTTGAAGAACAAAAAGAACATTCAGGTCTTGATGAGTATTCTAAATTTATAAGGCATAAAACATACATGTTGTCCAATGCCTTCGAGGCCACTAAAATTTTACCAAATATTTCATCCACTTTGAAGGTTCCCAAAATTCCAAAACGCATCGTCACACCAGTGAATAAGCAGCTCATGGTTGATGAGGTAGAGCTATTGCGATCGGAGGATTTCAGACTGTTGAAGAGCAAGAACTATGAAGTGTTTTTAAGTCCTGCCTCTAAAATCCCAAATGTATTGCGAGAAATTGGTCGATTACGTGAGATCACTTTTAGGGAAGTAGGTGAAGGCACTAATG
>CAYZKX010000312.1:0-2484 GCA_964479055.1 uncultured Flavobacteriaceae bacterium | reverse complement strand
ATATAATTGGTGGCCCCAACATCGCCAATTAAATTACTTCCACCAGCAAATACCCCAACTTCGTAGATCTGGGCAGAACTTAATGTGAAGCAAAGAATACTCATAATTGATATGATTGAATATCTCATAGATTTTCAAAAGTTTGCAAATATAATAAATATGCTAAGCCTATTATAATTTGTTTAACAGTATAACGGAAATGAGTAATTATATTGTTTGTTAAGGTTTAATTGCGTTTATCTTCGCCCCAGAGCAGTTTTTTACGAATGGTATTTAAAAAGCTCTCGTGTTTAAGTTCGATCATCTTCACTTTAAATGGGGCTTTTTCGATATGAATTGTAGTATCATTGTCTAAAGTTGCAATTCTAGAGTCTAAAGAGACTAAAAACGTGTCTTCTCGACCACTAACTCGAAGTTTGATTTTTGTATGGTTTGAAATCACTAATGGTCTAGCATTCAAATTATGAGGCGCAATAGGAGTTAACACTAAACTTTCGGCCTCAGGCATAATAACTGGCCCTCCACAGCTTAGTGAATAGCCTGTTGATCCTGTGGGAGTAGAAACTATTAATCCATCTGCCCAATACGAGGTTAAATATTCCTCATCAAGTGTTGTCTCAACGGTTATCATAGAGGTTGTGTTTTTGCGGCTAACAGCAATTTCATTAAGAGCGAAATTGAGTTCACTAAATTGCTCGTTTTTTGGCACCGTGTGTATGCACAATAAACTGCGTTCTGAGATAGAATAATTTCCTGTTATAATATCCCTTACGGCCTCCTCTATTTGATCAACTTGAATGGTAGCCAAAAACCCCAGCCGACCTGTGTTGATTCCAATAATCGGGATGTTGAGATCGCGCACAAAGGTAACCGACCGTAGCATGGTGCCATCACCACCAATACTAATCAATAGGTCAAATGTGCCATCTAACCCTGTAAAAGTTTGGTAAGATTCTTTTAATTTGATCTGAGAATTCAAAATCCCATAAAATTCCGACTCTATGAGCACATTGGCAGAACTATTTTTCAGCTCGTCTAGAAGTTTAGTAATTGAAGCCTCAGAGTTATGATGATAAATCTGACCGTAGATAGCAATCTTCATACGCTAAAGATTTAGATATTTATTAAGGTAGTCTGAACGCTCCTTTAGGTTTTTCATCATAATATCTTCCTCATGGCCAGAAACAATATTATAACTATAGCGACGAAAAGATTGTATGATTTCATTCATACCTGAATGTCCAATTTTAATAGTGACCTGTACCACATCATTTTCGAATTTAGATATAAAGGCTCCAAGTAACTTGGCATTATTGGACTCTACTATTTGACAAATTTCACTGAATGAATAATCGTTATAGACTTTCTCAACAATGAGAATACCACCAGCTTCAGCAAAAAATGGGGTGTCATTGAAAAGGGAAATGATATCATTCAATTCGTAATATCCCAAATACTGATGTTTGTCATCCAAAACAGGCATTATATTTGAATCCTTTTGAGCAAAGGCCTCTAAAACATCCAGCCATAAAGTTGAATTCAATACATGAAAACCTTCCACAGCGTAAAGATAGTCCTCAATAGATTTATCGGCATCAAAACAGTGTGCATCGGTTTCGGAAAAACAACCTATAAAAAGATTGTCTTTTTTAATAGGAATATGTGAATAGGTGAGCTGATTAAAAAGTTCCTGACAGTCTTTAATTGTATTTGAAATGCTTAACGGTTTGACGTCATTTATGATATATTCTCTTAATGGCATGAAGGTTTGACTTAGTCCCTGCAAATTAATTAAAAATAAGTACAATAAGCCTAACATACTTCGTATTTTTACACTCTTTTAAAGCCCATGACAAAGCTTAGTGTTAACATAAATAAAATCGCAACACTCCGTAATTCCAGAGGAGGAGATGTACCTAACCTATTGCAGTTTGCGAAAGACGTTCAGGATTTTGGAGCTGATGGTGTAACCATTCATCCCAGACCCGATGAACGCCATATTAGATACAATGATGCTTACGAGCTTAAATCTGTTGTACACACTGAATTCAATATTGAAGGAAACCCAATTCCTAAATTTATCGATATGGTATTGGCCATTAAACCAACTCAAGTCACTTTGGTGCCTGATGCCGTGGATGCCATCACAAGTAATGCGGGATGGGATACATTGAAGAATAAAGAATTTCTAACTGAAGTGATTAGCGAGTTTAAAAAAAATGACATAAGGACGTCGATTTTCTTAGATCCTGAACTCAAACAGGTAGAAGGAGCAAAACAAACTGGTGCAGATAGAATAGAACTTTATACCGAGGCTTTTGCGCATGAATTCGGTATTGGTAATTCAGCGGCCATTAAACCTTATGTTGCCGCTGCCAACTTAGCTCATGAACTAGGTCTGGGAATTAATGCAGGACATGATTTGTCGTTGAACAACATTGCATACTTTAAACAAAATATACCAAATCTTTTAGAAGTATCCAT
>CAYZKX010000311.1:0-2491 GCA_964479055.1 uncultured Flavobacteriaceae bacterium | reverse complement strand
TACTTGAATTGGAAAGGTCATCAATGATCACAACCTCAAAACCACTGTTTTGCAACTCCACTACTGTGTGCGATCCAATAAATCCTAATCCACCAGTAACCAGTACTTTAGCCATTAACAAATGCTTTAACCGTAGACGTTATAAAATCAATCTGTTCGTCATCAAGCTCTGTATGCATTGGAAGCGAGATGACTTCGGTAACCAATTGATTCGTTACGTTGAAGTTCTGTTCTTTATATCTTGAATCTAAATACGCTTTTTGTTGATGAAGGGGTACCGGATAATACACTCCGCAAGGAATTCCATTAGCATTTAAATGCTCTACTAAAGCATCACGATCTGTATTTAAAACTCTTAAGGTGTATTGATGAAACACATGACAGGTGCAATGATCACATAAAGATTCACAACTGGTTTTAATAAAAGGGGTAATTATATCATCCGAATCCTTAAATGCTTCATTGTATTTTTGAGCAGCCAATTGCCTTTTTCTATTATATTCATCGAGTTTTTTAAGCTTTATATTTAGTATCACTGCCTGTACTGAGTCTAATCTTGAATTGACCCCTACAACATCATGATAGTAACGCCTATACATACCATGATTTACAATTCCTCGAATGATATGTGCTAGATCATCGTCATTAGTAAAAATTGCGCCGCCATCACCATAACAGCCTAAATTCTTAGAAGGAAAAAATGAAGTTGAAGCAACATGCCCAATGGTTCCAGCTTTTTTTGAACTTCCATCTCTAAAAAAGTAATTCGCTCCTATGGCCTGAGCATTATCCTCAATAACATATAAATCGTGCTCACTAGCCAATTGCATAATGGCTTCCATGTTGGCACATTGACCAAATAAATGCACCGGGACTATAGCTTTGGTATTAGGTGTAATGGCAGCTTTTATCGCTTCGACATCTATATTAAAGGTGTCTGGTTCAACATCAACTAAAACTGGTGTCAAACCCAGTAAAGCAATGACCTCAACTGTAGCCGCAAATGTAAAATCGGCAGTGATCACTTCATCACCCGGTTTAAGACCCAATCCCATCATTGCTATTTGCAAAGCGTCGGTTCCATTAGCACAAGGAATGACATGTTTAACATCGAGGTACGCTTCTAAGTTCTTCTGAAATTCATGAACCATTGGACCATTAATATATGCTGTAGATTGAATGACATCAATGACCGATGAATTTACCTGATCTTTTATGCCTTCATACTGACCTTTTAGGTCGACCATTTGTATTTTCTTCATAGGGAACGAAATTACAAAATTCATTGGTCTAAAGCCAATCAATTGACATAAAGACCGTATTTTAGCTTGAAAGAAAAACAGGTGCTTTTTTTTTACAACACACTTATATATTTAGCAAGCTTTTTGTTGCATCTAATTGCGCTATTCAACCCTAAAATAAAAAGCGGTGTCGACGGTAGACGAGAGTGTTTTAAAACTTTAATTACGTCTCTAGATCATGATAAAAAAGCGTTGTGGTTTCATTGTTCTTCGTTGGGGGAATACGAACAAGGTCTTCCAGTGTTTGAGGCGCTCATTGAGGACTATCCGAATCACAATGTCGTTTTAAGTTTTTTTTCACCTTCAGGATACGAGATAAAAAAAAATGTATCATGGGCTGATGCCGTGGTGTATTTACCACTGGATACTCAAACTAATGTCAATCGATTCTTAAATCACATCAATGCCGAAGTTATTGTTTTTGTTAAATATGAAATCTGGCCAAATTATCTGTACGAAATAAAAAGAAGAGGAATAAAGAGCATATTAATTAGCGCCTTATTCAATACGTCTCAAATCTATTTCAAGCCGTATGGAAAGTTTATGCTCAAAGCCTTAAAATCATTTGATCAGATTTTTGTTCAAAATGACGCATCATTAAATCTATTGAATACTTATGGTATTCAGCAAGTAACACTTTCTGGAGATACGCGATTTGACCGAGTAAGCAAACAACTTGAAATGGAAAATGACCTAGACTTCATTGAGGTATTTAAAGCCGATCAATTATGTTTGGTTGCTGGAAGTACATGGCCCGAAGATGAAGCCTTGTTGGCACAATATATAAATACTGATCCTGATACCAAATATATCATTGCGCCTCATAATATAAATGAAAAGCAAATAAATGCGTTGATTACCAGGTTGCAAAAACCTTATGTTTTGCATTCAAAAAAAGCAGGCAAGAATCTCCGTGATTATCAGGTGTACATTGTTGATACTATTGGTCTATTAAGTAAGATCTATAGTTATGCCGACTTAGCCTATGTTGGTGGTGCTGTTGGTAAGACTGGTTTACATAACACGTTAGAGCCGGCAGTTTTTGGAATTCCTATAATTATTGGATCACATTATCATAAATTTCCTGAAGCCATCACTATGATAAATGATGGCGGAATGTTTAGTTTTTCTTCACAAAATCAACTGCATACCGTACTCACGAGCCTAATCGATAATGCCAATTATAGAAC
>CAYZKX010000310.1:0-2492 GCA_964479055.1 uncultured Flavobacteriaceae bacterium | reverse complement strand
ATTCTATACCCTACAGATACTGTTTGGGGCATTGGTTGTGATGCCACTAATTATGATGCAGTGAAAAAAATCTATGAACTTAAGAAAAGGGATGATAGTAAATCAATGATATGTTTGGTGAGTAGTTTTGAAATGCTTCAGCGATACATTGAACGTGTTCCCGAAGTGGCTTTTGATATTTTAAAAAATGCCATTAATCCCACAACCATCATATATGATAAACCCAAACATGTTGCTGAGAATTTAATAGCAGATGACAATACTCTGGCTATACGTGTAGTTAGACATCAATTTTGTAGTGAACTTATTAAAAAACTAGGACGACCATTAGTTTCAACCTCAGCAAATATAAGCGGACAAAAAACACCAAAATCTCGTAAAGAAATAAGTGAAGAGATTTTAAAAGGCGTAGACTATGTCGTAAATTTGCATGATGGTAAAAAATCACAAAAACCTTCGTCTATCATCAAATTGGGTAACGATGGAACAGTGAAAGTAATTAGGTAAAAGCCATATGGTTGCATTACATGAATTGTAGGGAAGCTCTTCAACATTCAATTTTTAAAATTATTTCTAAAGCGTCACAAGAGCTGGCTGTTGATAGCTATGTTATTGGTGGTTATGTGCGAGATTATATACTTAATCGTGAGACGCACAAGGATATTGATATTGTGGCCTTGGGCAGCGGCATTGATTTGGCCCAAAAAGTATCAAACAATTTACCAGATAAACCTAAGGTACAAATCTTCAAAACATACGGTACTGCAATGCTAAAATTTGAAGATCTTGAAATTGAATTCGTAGGCGCTCGAAAAGAATCGTATTCAAAAGAAAGCAGAAATCCCAAGGTGGCTCCAGGAACTTTGGAAGATGATCAAAATCGACGCGATTTTACGGTGAATGCTTTGGCCATAAGTTTGAATTCCTCTAATTACGGTGAGCTTATTGACCCGTTTAACGGTTTGAATGATCTCAAAAAACAATGTATACGCACACCATTAGATCCTTCAATAACTTACAGTGATGATCCTTTAAGGATGCTACGGGCCATACGTTTTGCCTGTCAGCTCGATTTTCAAATCGAACAACAGTCTCTCGATGCCATAACCGAACACAATGAACGCATCAAGATAATCACTAAAGAGCGCATTGTCACTGAGTTGCACAAGATCTTAGAATGTGATCAACCGTCTCGAGGTTTTTTACTTCTTGAAAGAACTGGATTGCTTCAATATATTCTTCCAGAATTATTAGCATTAAAAGGTATTGATGAAGTTGAAGGTCAACGTCATAAGGATAATTTTTATCACACCTTAGAGGTTGTTGATAATATTGCTAAAAATACCAGTAACCTTTGGTTACGATGGGCCGCGTTACTTCATGATATTGGGAAGGCACCTACAAAAAAGTTCCACAAAAAGATTGGTTGGACATTTCATGGGCATGAATTTGAAGGTTCTAAAATGGTTTACAGATTATTCAAAAGACTTAAAATGCCATTGAATGACAAGATGAAGTATGTGCAAAAATTAGTCTTGTTGAGCTCTCGACCAATTGTCCTTTCAGAAGACATCGTTACTGATTCGGCAGTACGCAGGTTGATATTCGATGCTGGAGACTATATCGACGATCTTATGACATTATGCGAGGCCGATATTACCACAAAGAATCCAAAAAAATACAAGAAGTATCTCAATAACTTCAAGATCGTTCGCCAAAAAATAGTGGAAGTTGAAGAACGTGATCATATCCGGAATTTTCAACCGCCTATTAGTGGAGAAGACATCATGAAAACATTTGGGTTAAAACCATCACGAGAAATTGGAATCATAAAAGAGACTATAAAAGAGGCCATTTTAGAAGGTGATATTCCTAATGAATATCAAGCGGCTTATGATTTGATGCTTACAAAAGGAAAAAAATTAGGACTTAAATTAAATGATGAAAGACAATAAACACGTAGTATACTGGCTCCTGATAGGATGCTTCCTCATTTTCATAATGGTCGTGGTTGGCGGCATTACTCGACTAACACATTCAGGCCTGTCCATTTCAAATTATAAACTGATCTCAGGAACTATTCCTCCAATGAATGAAATTGAGTGGCAAGAAGCATTTGATCTTTACAAGCAATATCCCGAATTTCAAAAGCTCAATTACAATTTCACATTAGAAGACTTTAAGAGCATTTATTTTTGGGAGTGGTTACACCGTGTAATAGGACGTTTTATTGGTGTTGTATTTATCATACCATTTCTTTATTTCTTAATCCGTAAACAACTTAGTAAACCTACTATTAGGAAGTCTCTTATACTGCTTAGTCTTGGTGCCTTTCAAGGGTTTTTGGGATGGTATATGGTAAAAAGTGGGTTGGTCGACAATCCTGATGTGAGTCATTATCGTTTAGCGGCTCACTTACTCACTGCATTTATCACTTTTGCCTTTACATTATGGGTAGCTTTAGATATTTTATTCCCATTGAAAAAAGAGAT